>JBOGVC010000125.1:0-20085 GCA_050695275.1 Actinomycetota bacterium
CCAACTCGCCCCCGACCTCGTGCGTGACTCGGGACTCGAGTTGGCGGAGCGGTCGCTGGAGGTGGCATTGAAGTTCGCGGGTCGCGGCGTGGTGGCGCTGAACGCCGCCGGCAGCGAGCGGGCCCCCCATCGCTCCCTTCGGCCCGCTGTTCCGTCGAGCGAAGGACGCCGGCCTTCGCTCGATCCCCCACGCCGGCGAGTGGGCGGGACCGCGCAACGTGTGGGAGACGCTCGAGCAGTACCTCCCCGATCGGATCGGGCACGGCGTGCGGGCCGTGGACGATCCGGCGCTCGTCGAACACCTCGCGGCCACCGGCATCACGCTCGAGATCTCGCCGGTGTCCAACGTGGCCACCGGCGTCTACGGCTCCCTCGCGGAGCACCCATTCCGGGCGCTCCGCGACGCCGGCGTCACCGTCACCCTCAACTCCGACGACCCGCCGATGTTCGGCGCGTGGCTCACCGACGTCTATCGGAGCGCACGCGACACCTGGAGCTTCGACGACGCCGACCTCGCGGAGATCTCCCGCACGGGGGTGCGCTCGTCCTTCGCGGACGACGACGTCAAGACGGAGATCCTCGCGGGGATCGACGCGTGGTTGGCGGAGCCGGCGCCGCCTGACATCGACTAGCCGCTACCGGACTTCTCGATCGTGACCGACTCGAGGTAGACGGCCTGCACCGGCCGCTGACCGGAGATGTCGCCGGAGTTCGGGTCCACGATCGGAAGGGACTGGATCCGCCGCGCGACGTCGAGGCCCTCGACCACCTTCCCGAAGATCGTGTAGTTCGGGTTCCCGTCGAGATTCGTGCCGGCGGGACCCGTGATCAGGAAGAACTGGCTCCCGCCCGTGTTCGGTCCGGCGTTCGCCATCGCCAGGGTCCCCGGCGTGTAGGACTCGCTCCCCTTGAGCTCGTCGGGGATCGAGTAACCGGGGCCGCCGCTGCCGGTGCCCGTCGGATCGCCGCCCTGGATCACGTCGATCGAGGTGTCGAGACGATGGACGTATTGCCCGTCGAAGTACCCCTCCTTCCCGAGGAAGACGAAGGAGTTCACCGTGGTCGGGGCGCGCTTCGCGTCGAGCTCGATCACGATCGTGCCGCACGACGTCTCGACCGTGGCCGTGTACGTCGCCTTCGGGTCGATCTTCATCGGCGGCGGTCCCGCGAACTGCGGCTTCGGCTTCCCGGCCTGAGGCGGCGCCTCCGAGCCGCACGCGACCTCGCCGGAGTCGTTCGCGGCGGTGGGCGTCACGGTCCCGATCTCCGTGCCCGGCGCCGCCGACGGTGACGGGGTGCCCGTGGGACTCGTCGACGGTGTTACGGACGACGTGCCCGCCGGTGTGTCGTCGCCGAGGAGCACGCTGAGGCCGCCGAACACGACCGCCAGCGCCACGACCCCGGCGATCCCGCCGACGATCAGATTGCGCCGACGGGTCGCCGCGTACCGTTCGGCCTGCCGCCGAGCGGCGAGCTTCGCGAGCTGGCGGTCCCGGCTCCGTTTCGACATGAGCGGTCGAGGTTACCGGACGCCCAGGAGCTCGAGGGCGAGGCCGTCGAGGATGTCGGTCTCGCTGACCACCGCCTCCTCGAAGCCGAAGCGATGCATCGCCAGCACGAGGATCGCGGCACCCGCGACGATCACGTCGCCGCGACCCTTCGGCATGACCGGGATCGCGGCCCGCTCCTCGTTCGTCATCGCGGCGAGCTCCCGGAGCGTGCGCTCTGCGTCGGCGAGCGTGAGCGTCGAGCGATGGATCACATCGGAGTCGTAGCGCTCGAGCCCGAGCGCGCACGCCTGGAGCGTCGTCGCGGTGCCGGCGACGGCCACGAGAGAGCGACCCTCCCCGACAGGCACCGTGCGCCCGACCTCGTCGAGCTGCGGGAGGACGATCTCCTCGAAGCCCCGCAGGTCGTCGTCGGTCGGCGGGTCGGATGGCCGTACCCGCTCGGTGAGCCGCACGCTCCCCATCTGCGTGGAGATCGCGTGCTCCATGATGCCGGGCTCCCGTCCGAAGACGAACTCCGACGATCCGCCCCCGATGTCGACGAGGAGGAAGGGGCCGTCGGCGGGATCGAGACCTCGGGTCCCCCCGAGGAACGAGAGCGCCGCTTCCCGTTCACCGTCGATCACCTCCGGCTCGATCCCCGTCGCCTCGCGCACGCGCGAGAGGAAGTCGTCCCGGTTGCCCGCGTCGCGGACCGCCGACGTGGCGCCGATCCGGACCCGCTCGGCGTGGAGCGCCTCGGCACGGCGTCGGAACCGCGCGATCGCGTCCGCCGCACGCTCGATCGCCGCCTGATCGAGCGTTCCCGTCTCGTCGACGCCCTTCCCCAGCCGCGTGATCACCATGTCGCGAGCGACCTCGACCGGCTCGCCGTCGTGAGGTTGCAACACGAGGAGCCGCGTGGAGTTCGTCCCTTGGTCGATCGCCGCGACCCTCCCTCCGAGCTCGTGCCCGTGCACGGGCTCCACCCGAACCGCCGTCCACTCGCCCACGGCGTCGTTCCCGCCGGCGAGGTGGTACGCGTAGTGCGCGTGGAGGCACTTGAGCCCCTTGCCGGTGCCGCCGACCCCACCCCACCGCTCGGCGCCGGCCGCCATCCGGCCGCGCTCGGATGCGTAGGCGGCATGCGCCACCTCGATCCTCTCCGCGAGCTCGGGATCGTCGGCGAGGCGAGCGATCCAGCCCTCGGACTCGAGCCTCGACACCGACCTCACCGCAGCGGGGCAGGTCAACCAGTAGATCGTGGGGAAGGGATGCCCGTCTGCATCGACGGGACGATTCCGGACCACGAGCGGATGACCGTCGCTGCAGCGGGCGACCACCGAGAAGGGGACGGTGGGTTCACGGCCGAGCTGTTCGCGGACGGCGTCGAGATCGCTCGCCCGGAGCTCGTCGCTCACGGACTACTTGCGCTTGTGCTCGACCGCGCGCTTGTACTCGACCAGTCGCTCCTCGGACTGGCGCATGAACTTCTTCAGCATCTGCTCGAACTCGGGGTCCGATCCACGCCGCGCGCGCGGCGGCGCCGGATCCTGCAACGCCTTGATCGAGAGATCGATCTTGCCGTCCTCCTTGATCGCGACGACCTTCGCCTGGACGACGTCTCCCTCGCGGAGGTGATCGTGCACGTCCTTGACGTAGTTCCGATCGACCTCCGAGATGTGCACGAGCCCGAGACGTCCGTCCTCGAGCTGGAGGAACGCCCCATACGGGGTGATGCGGGCCACGGTGCCGTCGATCACCGCGCCGACCTCGATCTCTGCGATGTGAGCGTTCCTTTCTTTCGGGCGCCCCGCGAGGCGCGACTCATTCCGGCGCGCTTCGTCCGCGCGACAGGGCGCCAGTGTGAGCGAAGCCGCCCGGACCGTCAATGGCCCCTCCTCCTGCGCGAGCCATGCCACTGAGCGCACGCTCGTGCACGGGCTGTTCGACCGCGATCTGATGATCACATGGTTCGGATGTGAAGGGGATCCGAAGATCTCGCAACCTCGTTCCCCGTGCGCTGCATCAAGGCCGAGGCGCTTCTCTCGAAGGCAGGCCGCCGGGTCCGATTGTTGTAGGGCCTATGGTCGACTGCCGTCCACGTCCTCTGAGTGAGCGGGTAGCTTCGCGCTGAGGGCGAGCGATGCAGACGCGTCGAGTCGCCGCAACTGATGCGTGCCTCAGAGGAAGGCGGCAATGCTCCGGCGGAGTGCTGCACAGGGGCTGTTCTCCGTTGTACTCGCCTCAGGCACGTGGCTCGCCATGACATTCCTGTTGCCGATGTGTGGGCGGGACCGAGCTACTCCCGAACCCTCTGATCCGGGCCGAGCGAGTCAGCTCGTGAGCGACATCGGATCTTCGACAGATCTCACTCGAGGCATCGCAGACGTCACGGCGAACGGTGCGCTCGACGCATCGGCATCGATGCAGCTCACGAACGGAAGCCGGCTAGGTGAAGGTGCCGGGCTTCAGCTGACGTGGGCGGATGGCAATCCGGGAACATCGTTCCTCGTCATCCGCGGTCCCGCCTTCGTGGGATCTCGGTGGACGTCTGACCAACTGCTACTTGCGTACCAGTTGCTGGGTCGCGCGACGGGGAGTCATCCGAGATGCCGCGTGCACATCGAGCGAGCATCGGGGGGCGGCCTGCGTGGCTCATTCGTCTGTCCCGAGGGGCCAGCGTCCGGTGTCGGAGGGCTCGTCCATATCAGAGGAACGTTCACCGCGGCGCCATGACGCTGAGGACCCGCCCGGGAGGAACGACATCGGACAGGAGCCGCACTGGGCATCTGGGCGTGAACGAGGCCGATTGTCTGTGGCACGTCACGCTTCTGGATGGCTTCGCCCTCTCGTCGTGCTGCAGATCCATCCCGCTTCCACGGAGCGCGGAGAAGCTCCTCGCTCTGATCGTCCTTGCTCGACGCCCTCTCCTGCGTTCCTTCGTCGCTGGGACTCTCTGGCCGGAGCGACCGGACGCTCAAGCCCGTTCCAACCTCCGGTCGTGCCTGTGGCGCCTCGAACGGGAGACCGGTTTGATCGAAGCATCTCGAGACCGGATAGGCCTCACCAGCACCACCACGGCCGACGTCTGGGACCTGGTGGAATCGGCCGAGGCATTGATCGATGGTATGGAGGTCGACCTGGTGCGGTGCCAGGATCTCCTCCTGGCCGGTGATCTTCTCCACGACTGGTACGACGACTGGGTGAGCCTCGAGCAGGATCAGGTCCGTGAACTCCGCGTTCACGCCCTGGAAGTGCTGAGCGAACGGCTGATCACTCGTGGGACCTTCGCACGAGCGACCCAGACAGCGCTCGCCGCTATCCAACTCGATCCCTTACGTGAGAGTGCTCATCGAGCGCTGATCCATGCCTACATGGCTGAGGGGAACAGGTCTTCGGCACTCGTCCACTACCAGCGGTTGCGCCAATTGCTGTTGGACGAACTCGGGATCGAGCCCTCGGTGAGCATCCAGAACTTGGCCTCGACCCTCGCGATCCCGGGGGCTTGAGACGAGGTTCGGTCCCGGCCTCCCCCTGCCCGGCGGCACTTGTTCACGGAGCGGTCGCGGCGACGGGACGCTGGGATCACGGCGGAATCATGGTGCAAGGACGGTCGGTGGGCAGATTGAGATGTCGTCCCACCATAGGGAGGGGAACCATGCGCCTGCTCCTTCGCTCGGGAATCATCCTGATGCTCTCTACGATGCTCGTGGCCACGAGCACAACGAGCGCCACCGCCACCACGGACACGGCCGACTTCAGATACGCCGGCTCCGTCACCGACTCCGTGAACCTCGGGGGCTTCTTCATCGAGATCAGCGGGTGCGTCTTTGGCGGCAACCCCGTGACATGCTTCCCGGATGTCTTCCCGGGCACGCTCGATATGACCGTTACCTTCAGCGTGGACAGCGAGGCGGCGCTGAAGGCGGCGGGTCATTTCACGCTCGTATTCCCGGACACTGTCCGACAAGGACGAAACATGGCGCTCAGCGCTCAGCTGGTTGCGTTCGACGACGTGGGGAAGGAGGCGCTGCTCGATAGCACCGTCAACATCCACTTGGACGTCGCCTACGACCGGCCCTTTGCTGACGGGACGTTCGACGATTTCTTCAGCGATACCTTCCCCGTAGGGCCGGTCACGCTGGTCGATAAGGACATCGTAGCCCCCTACGCTGGGAACAGCGCCTCCACCAGTCAGACAGCGGCCTCGCCTCGTCTGGACGTCGGCCAGATCATCGGGAGCCTGTTCGGCGTCCCGGGGCTGAGCGGCCTGGTGAAGGTTGGCCTCGATCTCGATACGGATCTCTCCCTGACGGCCCCGAACCCGGGCGGTTACCAGGCCACACGGATCCTGAAGGCGGACGGAACCGTACTCGACTCCGACCCGATCACGTTCCCCGGACCAGACCCGATCGACGAGACGATACCGGTTCCCTGCTCCGCGGCGGTTGGAGAGGACCTCAAGTACAAGCTCAAGGATCAGGCCTGGAACGGAGCGGCGGAAGCAAGCTCAACCCTGAAAGGCGTCGTGGAGATCGTCGATCCGATCCCGGACGTCGAGGTGAACCTCCTCTCGGCACCGATCCTCGCCGAGAACGCCAGCCTCCCGGCAACGGATTTCAAAGTGAACTTGGGCGAGATCCAAGCGGAGAAGAAGCCACCAAAGATCATGGCCATCTCCGAGTCAGGGACGTTCGTGGAAGGGTCCGACACGGACTTCACTGCGGTCGCGACCGACAACTGCTCTGGTGCCGCGGAGCTTACGTACCGATGGTTCTTCTCGGACGGCGGCGTCGGGTTCGGGCCCACCACCCACCATGTCTTCGCCGATGACGGCCATTACACCGGGACGGTGGTCGTGACGGACGCAGCAGGCAACAGCGCATCCCAGGACTTCGTCGTGAACGACCCTGTCGGTATCACCAATGGGAACCCAATACCGTCCTCAGTCCCGAACGCGACCGCCGTATGGGGCGTTCCGGTGCAGTTCCACGCCGACGCGTACGATCCAGGTCCCGCCGATCAACCGACACTCCACTTCGCCTGGGACTTCGGCGACGGCAGCGCGGCACTTGGACAGGATGTTCTGCATACCTACAGCGCCCCGGGATCGTTCGGGGTCACGCTGACCGTCCACGACAAGGACGGTGGCGTTGGCACGACGACCCAGACAACGACGATCGCGGCTCGAGGGACGAGCCTGGCCTACACCGGTGATAATCACGGGCTGCCGAACAGCCACGTGACGCTCTCGGCGAGCCTCTCCGACGAGCTGGGGAACCCCGTCATCGGGCGTATGGTCAACTTCACGCTCGGAGCGCAGACGATCTCGGCGAGGACGAACATCCTCGGTGTCGCGAGCATCGCGCTGAAGCTCACGCAGACGGTCGGGAACTACACGGTGACGGCATCGTTCACGGGTGATACGCATCATCTCGGGAACAGTGACGCCGTCAGCTTCAGGATCGGCTCGTAGGGCCTGACGAAGGGGGCGGTCCGCCGTCCCCTTCGTTTTGGTGGCGGCCGCCTCGATGGATGGCTTCGTGTGAGGCGGCTTCCCGACGTGGGAGGTCATCACGCCGCCGCTGCTCGCCGGGACGGCTCGCTGCGCTACCGTCTCGCGGTGCAGGTCCGCCGTTTCGACGACGTCGCCGCCTTCCGGGAGGTGGCCACGCCCTATCTGGTGCGCGACGAGACCCGCCACAACCTCATCCTGGGGATCTCCTCGACCCTCATGCAGAAGCCCGATCTCCACCCGGTGTTCGACCTCTGGGTGGCCTCCGACGGGGAGGAGGTGGCCGGGGCGGCCTTGCGGACACCGCCGTTCAACCTCGTCCTCGCTCAGCCCGCGAACGATGCGGCACTGGATGCGCTGGTCGACCGGATGATCGCGGAAGGCCAGGATCTGCCCGGGGTCGTGGCCGCGATCCCTGAAGTCGAGGCGTTCGTCGGCGCCTGGACGGCCGAGCACGATGTGGACGCGGCGATCGTCTTCCGGCACGGCGTCTACGAGCTGCGTGAGGTGATGGAGGTCCCCTCGGCGCCGGGCGGGGCGCGTCCGGTGACGCCCGAGGACCGTGAGCAGGTCATCGCGTGGGCCCTCGCGTTCGCGGACGAGGTGCTTCCCGAGGAGACGGATCGCGAGCGCCACGTCCGGTTGGTCGACGCGCGACTGCGCGCGACCGACCATGCGGGCCTCTGGCTCTGGGAGGACGAGGGAGGTCCCGTCTCGCTCTCCGGATACGGCGGGTCGACACCGAACGGCATCCGGATCGGACCGGTCTACACACCGCCGGAGCACCGAGGGCGGGGATACGCGACCAGCTTGGTGGCGGAGCAGAGCCGCTGGTTGCTCGGTGGCGGCCGATCGCTCTGCTTCCTCTACACCGACCTCGACAACCCGACGTCGAACGCGCTCTACCGCCGCATCGGCTATCGCATGGTTGCGGAGGCACGCGAGGTCCGGTTCGAACCACGAGGTGCCGCGTGAGGCCTCAGCACTCGGGCGGTGGAGCCGGCGCGCCTTCCTTCGGGACGACGACGAACGCGACCTCTCCCGGCTTGACCATCCCCAGGCACTGGCGCGCGAGCCGCTCGAGGAACGCGTCATCGCGGAGCTCGTCGGCACGGGCACTGAGCGCCTCGTTCGTACGTTCGAGCGCGGCCGCACGGCGCTCCAGTCGGGCCACCTCGGCGGTCTGCTCGAAGTAGAGACGGGCGGGCGCGATCGACAGCACGAGCACGCCGATCACGAGCGTGCACAGGATGGTCGCCCGCGCCGTCAGCCGCCCGCGCCGTCGCCGCGGTCGTGGCCGGGTCGCGTCCCGGCCACGGAGGGGCCGGCCGGTCGCGACGGCAGGGGAAGGGGCCGCCGAGGACATCGCCTAGCCGCCGCCCCCACCGAGCAGCTCGGCCCCCGCGAAGCGAGCGTCGTCGCCGAGCCGTTCCTCGATGCGGAGGAGCTGATTGAACTTCGCGGTGCGCTCGCCGCGGGACGGGGCGCCGGCCTTGATCTGCCCGGCGTTCGTCGCGACGGCGAGGTCGGCGATCGTCGTGTCCTCGGTCTCGCCGCTGCGATGCGAGACGACGACACCGAACCCGCTCCGCTGCGCCAGCGCGATCGCGTCCAACGTCTCGGTGAGCGTCCCGATCTGGTTCACCTTGACCAGGATCGCGTTGGCGCAGCGCTCCCGGACGCCCCGCTCGAGCCGCTCCACGTTCGTGACGAAGAGATCGTCGCCCACGAGCTGCGTCCGGGCCCCGGCTGCATCGACCAGCGACGTCCAGCCCTGCCAGTCGTCCTCGCCGAGCGGATCCTCGATCGAGACGATCGGGAAGCGATCGAGGAGGCCCGTCCAGAACGCGATCATGTCGTCCGACGTGCGATCGGCGCCTTCGAGTCGGTACCGGCCGTCACCGGTCGCGAGCTCGGAGACCGCGGGATCCATCGCCAGGGCCATCTCGGCGCCGGGCTCGAAGCCGGCCGATTCGATCGCGCGCAGGAGGAGCTCGAGGGCCTCGGCACCCGTGGAGACCTGCGGCGCGAACCCGCCCTCGTCCCCGACGGCCGTCGACAACCCCTTGTCGTGCAGGATCCCCTTCAGCGCGTGGAAGCACTCGACACCCCATCGGAGCCCTTCGGAGAACGAGGCTGCGCCGACAGGCATCAGCATGAATTCCTGCAGCTCCAGCTCGTTGTCGGCGTGCGCTCCCCCGTTGATCACGTTCAGCATCGGTGTGGGCAGGACGTGGGCGTTCGGCCCGCCGAGGAACCGCCAGAGCGGCAGCCCCTGCGAGTCCGCGGCCGCCTTCGCGGTGGCCAGGGAGACCCCGAGGATCGAGTTCGCCCCGAGGGTGGACTTGTCGTCGGAGCCGTCCAGCGCGAGAAGGGCCCGGTCGATCGCCCGCTGCTCGTCGGCCTCCATCCCTACCAGTGCCGGTGCGATCGCGTCGTGCACGTTCGCGATGGCCCGCAGGACGCCCTTGCCGCCGAATCGCCCCGGCTCGCCGTCCCGCAGCTCGAGCGCCTCGTGCTCCCCCGTGGAGGCTCCCGAGGGCACGGCCGCGCGCCCGAAGGCTCCGTCGTCGAGCAGCACGTCCACCTCGACCGTGGGGTTGCCACGGGAGTCGAGGATCTCGCGCGCGTGGATCGCTTCGATCTGGGACATCGGGCTCAAGATTCTAGGTTGAAGAGGGCTCCTGCCAGGGATTTCGCCGGCTCCTGGCACGGACCGAGCCCAGTCGCGGCCGGTTGTCGGCGTCGCCCACCGGGAGCACACTTCGATCGTGGAGGAACGGGAACGACCGGAACCGTGTTGCTTCGACGAGTGGGCGGTGCACAGCGCCTCGCGCGCGCGCAAGCGAGGCGGCGTCGGCGCTCCGATCACCGGCCGCATGCTCGAAGCGCTGGATCGTCAGGGCCTCGAGGCGCGAACCATGCTCGACGTGGGATGCGGAACCGGCGACCTCGCGCTGGGGTCCCTCGCTCGGGGCGCGGACCAGGCCACGGGCATCGACCTCGCCGACGGCGCGATCGCCCAGGCGCGATCGCTGGCGGCCGAGCGGGGCCTCTCGGACCGGAGCTCGTTCATCGCCGGCGACGGCGCGGTGGCGCCGCTCGCGCCCCATGATGTGGTGGCACTGAACCGCGTGCTCTGCTGCTACCCGAGTGTCGAGTCGCTCCTCGCGAACACGCTCGGAGCAGCCCGCGCGGTCTATGCCTACACGGCGCCGGTCCACACCGGCCTGATGGGTCGCTTCAACCGGATCTCGGTCGCGATCTCCAATCGGTGGTTCCGCGTCCGCGAGAAGAAGTTCCGGGGCTTCCGCGCGTTCGTCCACGACCTCGACGCCGTCGACCGGGCGATCGAGTCCGCCGGGTTCCGACGCGTGCAGGAGGCGCGGGTCCGGGGTGTCTGGCAGCTCGCCGTCTTCACGCGCGCCTGAGTGAAGCGCGTCAGGGCGAGCGCGCGCCGAGGAAGAGCTGGCGGAGCTCCTCCTCGGTGATCGACTCCGGATCGACGCCGCGCTCCCGCGCATCGGCGAGATAGAGCTCGTACCGCTCGGCGAACCCGCGCGTCGTCCGACGGAGGGCTGACTCGGCGTCCACACCGAGCTTCCTCGCTGCCGCGACGGCCGCGAACAGGATCGCGCCGATCGCACGCTCTTCGTCCGGTGCGTCCGCGAGCTGCTCGGACTCCGCGCGGAGCGAGACGATCGCCGCTTCCGCGCTCGGCCACTCGACACCCCAACCGGCGGCTCGTCGTTGCACCTTCGCCGCGCGAGCGAGCGCGGGAAGGGTGACCGGGATGTCCTCGTCGACGGCGGAACGGGGCTTCGACCCCTCCTCCGCCTTGAGCTTCTCCCAGTTCGTGAGGACCTCGTCGGACCCGGAGACCTCGACGTCCCCGAAGACGTGCGGATGCCGATGGATGAGTTTCTCGACGAGCCCGCGCGCGACGTCGTCCACGTCCCATCGACCGTCCTCGGATGCCATCTGCGCGTGGAAGACGACCTGCAGGAGGAGATCGCCGAGCTCGTCGCGGATCGCGTCGGAGTCGCCGCCGTCGATCGCCTCGAGGAGCTCGTGGGACTCCTCCAGGAGATGACGCGCCAGGGTCTCGTGGTTCTGCTCACGATCCCACGGACACCCGCCGGGCCCGCGGAGCCGGGCCATCACCTTCACGAGATCGAGGAGCCTCCTGCCCTCCTCCGAGGACGGCACCGGGCCCTCGGGGACATGCGGGATCGGATCGGCGTGCTCGGCCGTCACGGCGAAGGCGAGCCGGCATCGCCTTCCGGCACGGTGGTGTCACTGGGGTCCGTGCTCCGAGCCGGTTGCACCGAGAAGGTCGCGGCGGAGAACCGTCCGTACCGAGGGTTCACCTCGACCCCCAGCTCGGTCGCGCGCTCCTCGAGCCACCCGCGGAACTCCTGGTCGGCGAGCGGCTCGAGCAGTCCATCCTTCACCTCTTCGAACGGGGCGACCTGCTTGTCCGCGAGGTAGATCACGTGCCAGCCGAACTGCGACTGGACGGGCTGGGACACCTCCCCCGGCTCGAGCGCGGCCGCGGCGTTCGCGAACTCCGGCACGAACCCCGTCGCGGCGGACCTGCCGAGGTCTCCCCCGCTCTCGTCCGCCCCGGGCTCCGTGGACTCCTTCCGCGCGACGGCTGCGAACTGCGCGCGCGTCGCATCCCGCACCCGCAGATAGACGGCCTCTGCATCGGCCCGGGTCGCGAGCAGGATGTGGTTGGCCTCGATGGTGGTGAACTCCACGAGGCGGTCCTCGTACTGGGCCCGGAGCTCGTCGTCGCCGATCCGTTCCTCGGCGATCGCCGTTCGCACGGCCCGGATCGTGAGGATCTTGCGTCCCAGCTCCAGCAGATCGTCCCGCGTGAGGTCCCGGGCGCTCAGCGACCGTCGCAGCTCCTCGGCGCCGCCCACCTGGGTCTCGAGCTCCACCACCGCGTCCTCGGCGCTCGCGCCGGCCGTGATGTCGTGCGCCTCCGCGTACGGGGACACGGCGAGCCAGACCAGCTCACCCGAGAGCGCGGCGCGGTCGCATGCGGCATCCGCGGTCTCGCCGGCGAGCGGTTGGCCGCCGCACGGCGTCCCTTGGAGGTCAGCGATCACGTGTTGTAACGCGGCCGCGTGCCGGAGATCCGCCTCGGCGATCTCGCGATCCCCCACCCTTGCCACTTCGGGCTTGCCGGCTCCGCAGGCGGCCACGACGAACGAGACGAGGGCGACGAACAGCATACGAGCAGCGAAGGAGCCACGGGAGAGGGCCATCGGGACCGGCAGTCTACCGGCGCGCCTCTCCTGCGATGGCGACCGTCTCCTCGAGTGCCTCCCGCAGCCGCGCCTCCACCCATGCAGGGAGATCGGCGCCCGCGATCCTCTCCGGGGTCAGGTTCAGCGTCCGCTTCGCCTCGTGGAAGGTCGAGCCCGGCACCCGGTCGGCGACGTCGAGCCGGAGCGCCTCATCGAGATCCACCGGTCGGATCCGCACCTGCTCGCGGTAGGTCGAGATCTCCTCGATGCCGATCGCGGCGCACGTCACCCGCAGCGACGCGATCGCGAACAGGGTCTCGACCTCGGCCGGCAGCGCCCCGTACCGATCGATCGTCTCGTCCCGGATCCGCGCGAGCGCGTCGTGGTCCGCGGCGAGCGAGATCCGCCGATACAGCTCCAGGCGGAGGGATTCCTGCCCCACCCATCCGGGCGGAACGAACGCCCGCACCGGCAGGTCGATCCGGAGCTCCTTCTCCTCCGGGATCGGCTGCCCCTGGAGCTCGGCGACGGACTGCTGGAGGATCCGGCAGTAGGCGTCGAAGCCCACGGCGGCGATGTGCCCGTGCTGCTCGGCGCCGAGGAGGTTCCCGGCGCCGCGGATCTCGAGGTCGCGGAGCGCGATCCGGAACCCCGATCCGAGGGCCTGGTGGGTGGAGATCGTGGCGAGCCGTTCGTGCGCTTCCTCGGTGAGCTGATGGGCCGGCGGGAAGAAGAAGTAGGCGAACGCCCGCTCGTGACTCCTCCCCACGCGCCCTCGGAGCTGATACAGCTGCGCCAGGCCGAGCATGTCCGCGCGATCGACGACCAGCGTGTTCGCGTTCGGCACATCGAGACCCGACTCGATGATCGTGGTGCAGACGAGCACGTCCGCGTCGCGATCCCAGAACCGCATCATCTGCGCCTCGAGCTGATCCTCGTCCATCTGTCCGTGCGCGATGACGATCCGCGCGTCCGGGAGCTCCCGCTGGAGCCACGACGCCTGTCGGTCGATCGTCGCGACGCGGTTGTGGACCCAGAACACCTGACCCTCGCGCAGGAGCTCGCGTCGCACGGCGCCCAGCGCGAGCCCCTCGTCGTAGCCGCCGACGAAGGTGAGCACCGGCTGCCGGTCCTCCGGCGGCGTGTCGACCGTGGACATCTGCCGGATCCCGGTGAGTGCCATCTCGAGCGTCCGCGGGATCGGGGTGGCCGTCATGGTCAAGACGTCCACGTGCGCGCGGAACCGCTTCAGACGCTCCTTGTGCGCGACGCCGAACCGCTGCTCCTCGTCGACCACGAGCAACCCCAGGTCGCGGAACGACACATCCGCTCCGAGGAGCCGGTGGGTCCCGATCACCACGTCGGTGCGGCCGGCGGCGACGTCGGCGACCACCTCCTTCTGCTGCGCGGGCGACAGGAAGCGGGAGAGCATCGCGACCTTCACGGGGAACGGGGCGAACCGCTCGGCGAACGTCACGAAGTGCTGCTCCGCGAGCAGCGTGGTCGGGACCAGGACGGCGACCTGCTTGCCCTCCATCACGGCCTTGCATGCCGCGCGGACGGCGATCTCCGTCTTGCCGAACCCGACGTCGCCGCAGATCAGACGGTCCATGGGCACGGGCTTCTCCATGTCGCCCTTCACGTCGTCGATCGCGGTCACCTGGTCCGGGGTCTCCTCGTGGGGGAACGCGTCCTCGAGCTCCCGCTGCCACGGCGTGTCCGGGCCGAACGCGTGGCCGGGGATCGCCATCCGCGCCGTGTAGAGCCGGACAAGCTCGCCGGCCATGTCCTTGACGGCACGCTTGACGCGCGCGGTCGCCCGAGCCCAGTCCGAGCCGCCGAGGCGATGGAGGCGAGGGGCGTCTCCTCCGAGGTACTTCGCCACCATGCCGACCTGCTCGGTCGGGACGTACAGCCTGTCCGTGCCCGCGTACTCGAGGACGAGGTAGTCGCGTTCCGCGCCCGCCAGCTCGCGGTGGACCACCCCGCCGTACCGCCCGACCCCGTGGATCCGGTGCACCGCGAAGTCTCCGGGCTCGAGCTCGTCGGCCACGGACACGGTCGCGCGGCTCGCGAAGCGAGGCGCGGTCCGGGTGTGCCGCCGGGAGCCGAAGAGATCCTCCTCCGTGACCACCGCGAGACGGCCGGCCGCGAACACGAAGCCCGCCGTGAGCGGCGCCTCGACCCGCTCCACGGGCACGTGGCCGACGACCTCGGCGGCACGCTCGAGCGAGCCGTGGCCGCGACCGACGAGCAGGATCCGGGTCCCGCCCTCGGATGCTCGCTCGAGCCGGCGTGCGAGCTCGGCCGGGTTCCCCGCGGCCGATCCCCACCCCGACATGCCGAGGTCGAGGCCCTCGGTGAACTCCGTCAGGCGGAGCTGGACCGGGCCGGCGATCGCGTCCTCGATCGGCGAGACCACCTTCGGGCCGGGCCAGTCGATCGCCTCCGCGAGGGCCTCCGCCTCCGCGAAGGTCTGGGCCGCGCGCTGGAACGTCCGCTGGGAGTGGGTCACGGCCACCCAGCTTCCGGCCGGGAGCAGCTGGGCGGGCACCGGCATCCGATCGAACAGGAACGGTGCGAGCGTGTCGGCACCCTCGAACCGGAGCCCGTCGGCGAGCCGTTGCACGCCGTCGCGGAAGCGGTCGGACAGGCCCGGGGCTCGGGCCTCTGCGACCGAGCGGAGGTCCCCGTCGGGCAGGAGCTCACGGACGGGCGTGACCTCGATCGCGCCGAGCTGCTTCGTGGACAGCTGCGTCGACGGGGAGAACTCGCGGAGGCGCTCGATCTCGTCGCCCCAGTACTCGAGCCGCGCCGGCCGCCGGGCGATGCCTGGGAACACGTCGACGACACCGCCCCGGACGGCGAACTCGCCTCGGTGCTCCACCACGTCCACGCGGCTGTAGCCGAGCTCCGAGAGTCGTTCCGCGAGGGCGTCGGGTGCGAGCTCCACGCCGGCCGCGAGCTGCACGGGCCGAGCCGTGCCGAGGGTCGGTGGGATCGCCTGCATCGCGGCCAGGTAGGGGGCCACCAGGACGAACGGTCCCGACGCTTCGCGGAGGCGTCCGATCGCATCGGCCCTCCGGGCCGCCACCTCGGGCGCCGGATCCATCCCCTCGTAGGGCAACGCGTCCCACGCCGGCACGAGCGCCACGCGGTCCGACCCGAGGTAGGCGCCGATCTCAGGCGCCAGGTCCTCTGCCTCGCGAGGGCCGGGAGTGACGACCATGAGCGGGGCGTCCAGCGCGACCGCCAGCGCCGCCAGGAGCGCGTCCTGCCCGGCGTCGACCTTCGCGACGATCGGGCGTTCCCGCTCCAGCAGGAGGCGCTCGATCGGCGCAGCGCCGACGAGCGCATCGAGCACGTCCCGGAGCGACATCCCACCTCCCCAAACGCGAAGACCACAACGCGAACAGCCCCGGTCGCGTCGCGACGGGGCATCGAGGGGGATTCTAGACGGCGCGGAGCGTTCCGCGGAGGGCCGGCAGGTCCTCGAGCGATCGTTCGATGGTCTCGCCGGACATCTCCCGATGCGACAGCCAGCGCCAGAAGTCTTCCGGCTCCAACGGCCGGGCGATGTAGAAGCCCTGCGCCTCGTCGCAGCCGAAGTCACCGAGCCGATCGAACGTGTCACGATCCTGCACGCCCTCAGCCACCACCCGGAGCCCGAGGTTCCTCCCGAGCTCCACCGTGGCCCGGACGATCGTGAAGTCCTCGACGCGCTCCATCATGTGGGACACGAACGAGCGATCGATCTTGATCTCCTCGATCGGCAACCGCTTCAGGTAGGAGAGCGAGGAGAACCCCGTTCCGAAGTCGTCGATCGAGAGGCCCACACCCACCTGGGAGAGGCCGTTCAGGACCGCGTCGGAACGACCGGAGTCGGCCACCAGGAAGTTCTCCGTCAGCTCGAGTCGGAGGAACTTCGGCGGCACACCCCATCGGGCCAGGAGGTCTGCGACGACCTGAGGGAGGTCCTGGTCGAGCAGGGTCCTCGGGGAGACGTTGACGGCCACCGGGATCTTGATCCCCTCGTCGGACCATCGGCGCCAGGCGCGCAGCACGTCGTTCAGCGCCCAATGCGTGAGCGGCTGGAGCAGCACGGTCTTCTCCACCATCGGGATGAAGTCGGCGGGCGAGAGACGCCCGAGGGTTGGGTGGTGCCAGCGGATCAACGCCTCCGCGCCCGCGACCCGACCGTCGGAGAGCCGGATCTTCGGCTGGAAGTACATCCGGAACTGCTCGTCATCGATCGCGGGACGGACCTGGCTGACGAGCCTGACCAGCTCGGGCTTGTGCGTGTCGATCGCCTCGTCGTAGACCTCGAACGCGGTCCCGGTCTCCTTCGACGCGTACATCGCGACGTCCGCGTGACGGAGCAACGTGTCGGCGTCGGACGCGTGGTCCGGGTAGAACGAGATGCCGATGCTCGCCGAGACGTCGAGGTCGAGCTCGTCCACCGTCACCGGGTGATGGAGCCCTTCGATCAAGCGGTCGGCGATCCCGAGCGCGGTCGCATCGTCTGCGACGTCTCGGACCAAGACGCCGAACTCGTCGCCGCCCAGGCGCGCCATCAGGTCCTCCTCCCTGATGGTCTCGGCGAGCCTCGGACCCACGGCGGCCAGCAGCCGGTCGCCCACATGGTGGCCGAGCGCGTCGTTGACCTCCTTGAAGTGATCGAGATCCATCAGCATCACCGCGAGACGGCCCCCGTTCGCGGCCGCTTCCTCGATCGCATCCCCGAGCTGCAGCCGGAACAGGAGCCGGTTGGGGAGCCCGGTCAGATGATCGTGGAACGCCTGGTACTCGTTCTCGCGCTGCTTCTCGGCGAGCTCCTCGGACGCGATCTTCAGCGAGTGCGTCCGGTGGAGCATCTGCCACGCGAAGGCCAGCGGGGCGATGAACACGGCGATCGCCCACAGGCCGATCGTCTGCGTGGTGATGGCCACGAGGACACTGAACAGGGCCAGACCCATGTACGAGATCACGAACTCGCCGAGCACGCCGCTGTGCATCTGACGCAGGATCGTGTCCAGCGACGTCCGGCTCTTGATCGTCTGCCATTCCGCGACGAGGATCGTGTTGACCGCGTACCCGACGATGGCTGCGAGGAGGACGGTCGGACCCACGATGAACCAACCGTCACCGAGGTCTGCGAGCCCACGGAAGACCTGACTCTCCGCGAGCACCGCCATGGCGATCTGGGCGCGCACGAACACCGCGGTGAGCGGCGGGATCTCTCTGCGGAACTCGCGGACGTCCGCCGAGCCCAGCAGCACGATCAGTGCGGCGACGGGCGGCGGATAGAGCAGGGCGACCGACAGCTCTAGCGGGAAGCTCAGGCTGAAATCGAACGACATCGCCATCGGCACCGGCATGAGGTCCACCACCATGATCGCCACGATCCACACCAGGATCGGCAGCAGGTGCGACCAGCCTGTGAACGCGGACGGGTCGTGATACATCTCGAAGGCCAGGAAGCCGAGGAACGGCACGGTGACCAACAGCTCGTAGAACCGGAGGAGCGGTCGCCGCCCCTCGCGGAGGTCGCCCTTGGCGCCATCGCTCCGGCGACGGTCCTCAGACCTGGACACCGGGAGCCTCCGCGAGCGCCGTCATGCGGGAAGCCGAAGGGCGTCGCCGCATCGATCCGGCGATCACCACCGCAACCCCACCGTAGGTGAACAGGTCGCCGACGCTGATCACCTGGCTCACCGGGGCCGGGACCGCGATCACATCGCCGAGGAACAGCAGCCGGTCGTCGGGACCGGCGAGGTGGTGTTTCACCCCCGGTTGTTCGAGCAGAGGAGCGAGGGTCCCCTCTTGGCCCGAGGCGATGATGGCCTCGCGGGCGACCGGCATCCCGCCGTTGATCGCGATCACCGCGAAGTTCATCACGACGCCGGCGAGGATCGCCGCGAATCCGACGATCCTGATGTTCGCCAGCGTGAATGCCGTCAGGAGGACGAAGGACACGATCAGGAGCACGAGCGGCCAGGAGCCGGGCGGGTTCACCAGCTGAAGCAACAGGCCGACGAGCGCGAGGGGTGCGTACCGCGGCTTGAGCTCGGACAGCTGGGACAGTCGACCGCCGCGGAAGTAGCCGACGGCGACGCCCAGCACGAGACCGATCGCCACGAGCTTCATGGTCTAGGTATCGACCCCTTCCCTGACGGCTGAAGCGCCCCCGACGCGGAAGCTCCCGGCCGGTCCGGGGTTCGGACACGACCGGGAGCCGATGGAACGAACGACCTTAGAACGGACGCCAGCCGGCACCCACCGCCATCGCGAGGGCGGCCAGCCAAGCGAGCGCGTACGCGATCTTGCGGAGTCGCATGCGTCTCTCCTTCGTGGTCGGACCTGCGTCAGCAGGGCTTCCAGCGAGCGTCGACGGAGAGCTGGGGAACCGTAGCGGTGCGCATCTCGTCGACCTCCTTCTCTATCGAGGTCGAGGATGACCGGCGCACGGGGGTCGGGTCATCGGGCTACGGTCCCGAGTTTCCATCGGCCGGGCACCCCCGACCTTCGTCGGGGGTCGGCCCCCATCGCGGGTGATGCGGATAGGCCGATGGCCCAACCCCCACCGAACCGAAGGGGAGGGTAGGTAGTCCTCCCGAACCGGTGTCAGCCGTCTGGGGGGTGAGGCTCCCGTCGGATCAGGGTGAAGGCGTGGAGCGGTTGAACCGATCCTGGGTTCGCTCGAGCCCGTCGGTGATCAGCGCTCGGACGGCATCGGCTGAGTGGCTCACGAGCAGCGCCAGGTCCGTCTCATCCCGGGCGCCGACCGGCTGCAGCACGAAATCCGACGGGTCCTGCCGTCCCGGCGGGCGGCCGATCCCCACACGCACGCGCAGGTATTCGGGGGTACGGAAGGCTTGGTCGAGCGAACGGAGGCCGTTGTGGCCGCTGCTGCCGCCCCCTTGCTTGATCCGGATCGTGCCCGCGCTGATGTCCAGCTCGTCGTGGACGGCGATCACGTGGGCGGGCTCGATCCCCTGCTTCTTGGCCAGTGAGGCGTAGGACGGCCCGGACTCGTTCATGTACCGCGTGGAGCGCGCCAGGATGACCCGCTCGTCCGCCACACGGATCTCCGCGGACTCGACGGGAAGGAACCGTACCTTCCGGAACCGCTCGCCTTCCTCGCCAGCCAGCTCCTCGACGACCATGCGGCCGAGGTTGTGGCGCGTCCGCGCGTAGCGATCGTCGGGGTTGCCGAGGCCGGCGACCAGCCAGGCCATCGGCTAGCTCTCGCCGTCCCCCTCGGTGGGCGCTTCGCCGCCACCCTCCCCCGTGCCTTCGGCACCCTCGCCACCCTCGCCCTCGGGTGCCTCTTCGCCTTCGGCGACCTCTTCGCCCTCCGCCTCCTCGGCCGCGGCTGCCTCTTCCGGGGCCTCTTCGCCGGCGACCGCGAGGTCGAGCTCCGTGTCCATCACCGCGGGCTCGACGACGGCGAGGATCATCGTGTCGGCGTCCGTGAGGAACTCGACGCCTTCGGGCGGGACGAGGTCGCCGATGCGCACCGAATCGCCGATCTTCAGCTTGGAGATGTCGAACTCGACGCGCGGCGGAACGTTCGCGGGGAGGCACTCGATCTCCACCTCGCGGAGGTGATGCTCGATCACACCACCGGCGTGGACACCCTCGGAGTCGCCAACCTCGTGCAGCTCGACGCTCACGGTGATCTTCTCGTCGCGGTTGACCGCCATGAAATCGATGTGGATGAAACGGTTGTGGATCAGGTCGCGTTGGATCTCGCGAGCGATCGTCAGGTACTCGTTCCCGTCGAGCTTCAGATCGACGAGGACGCTCGCCTGACCCA
>JBOGVC010000126.1:0-6525 GCA_050695275.1 Actinomycetota bacterium
GCGGCGACGGCCTCAGGGTCACGGACGTGCTCCAGGTACCACGCCCGAACATCACCGAGGACCGCGTCCGGTAGGGCGAATCGGGAGAGGATCTCGTCGACATGGGCCTCGTGGTCCACCACGTCGGAAACGGTGATGCCGTGGAAGAGGTTGGTGTCATGCACCCGGTCGTACGAGAGGAGCACGTGCATCACGAGGTGACGGGCATCGACGATCGTGCCGTCGATGTCGAACACGACCACGAGCTCGTCTTCGGGATGCGTGGAGCGAATCCGATCGACGTGCTCCGCGAGTGTCCGCATCCAGCCGTCGCGAGTCATGGGATGATGCTCCGACATCGTCAGGTTCACCACGTCATCTATGGGCGACAGCAACCGGAACGGACGATGAACTTCTCGGTCGTCGAGCGGCCCGGCCGCCTACGCTTCCGGCGTGGACGACTGGGCAACGATCTCGGCACTCGCCACGGCGGCCGGCACGCTCGCCCTGGCGATCGCGACGTTCGTCTCGGTGCGGTCGGCGAATCGGGCGGCTCGCGTGGCAGAGCGCGCTCTCCAGGCCAACATGCGCCCGCTCTTGAGTGGCTCCCGCCTGGTCGATCCCGACATCAAGATCGGCTGGTCGGACGACCACCGCGCGGTCGTCGGGGGCGGCCGAGCATCGATCGAGCTTGTGGACGACCAGATCTACCTGGCGATGTCGCTCCGCAACGTCGGCTCCGGCGTCGCCGTCCTCCAGGCGTGGGGGATCGACGTCCCGCCGAGTATCGAGGAGCAAGCACCGCTCGATGACCTCGATCGGCTCCGTCGCCAGCTCCGGGACATCTACATCTCCGCGAACGACGTCGGTTTCTGGCAGGCGGCGTTGCGCGATCGCGACGACCCTCTCTACGAGGGGATCCGTTCCGCGATCGAGGAGCGCCGCACGTTCCTGATCGACGTGCTCTATACGAACGACGAGGGCGACCAGCGCGCGGTCACCCGGTTCCTCGTCGCGCCGACCCACGACGACGGCACCCAGTGGCTGTGCTCGGTCGGTCGCCACATCTACCTCGACCGGCCGAACCCTCGGTAGGCCCAACAGCGAGCACGAGACCCCCTCGTTTCAGCGAAGGACTGGCAGATGCCGATGTAGATGGGGTCATGGCTGCCCCGCAGGTCTCCTCACGAAGGAGGCGTGGGTCGCCCGGGGCCCAGCACTTCACGGAGTCGCTCAGGCCGCGCGCGCTCCGCATCGGCCTCCGCACGACGCTCCTCGCGCCGCTGGGCGCCGCTGCGTCGGTGGCGGTCTTCGGGGGGGAGGCACCCAGCCTCGGGTCGTTCCTGCCCGTGTTCCTGGGGTTGGTCGCCGTCGGAGCGATCGTCGCGTTCCTCCCCTGGGAGCGGCTGATCGGGACCCCGACCGGGAGCCGGATCCTGCTCGTGTGGGCGGCCCTCGACGTCGTGCTGATCACGATCGTGGGGCGTGCCAGCGATGCGCCGGACGCCGCCCTCCCCCTCGCCTACGCGGTCGCGTTCGTCTTCTTCGCGGTCGTGCTCTCAGCGTGGGCGCAGGTCGCATGCCTCTGCTTCACGCTCGCGTGCTACGGGGTGGTGTCCGCCTCGAGCTTCGAACCACAGTCGTTCCTGATGCTGGCGATCGTCGGCGTCCTGGCCATCTTCCTCGCTCGTGAGCTGCGCCATCGGATCACCGCGCACGAGCGCGCGCGGACGGGGTTGGAGCAACGCTGGGCGGTCGTCGGCTCGGTGTCGAGGGCGGCACGCGACGTATCGGGTCCCGAGGTTCGTCGCGTCCTGGAGGGGGTCGTGGAGGCGATCGTGGCGCTCGGATACGAGACCGCCGCGATCCACCTGCCCGGCGAGCAGGGCGACCTCCAGGTCGTGCTGCCCGCGGCCGCGGCGACCGATCCGACGCTCGGGATCCGAACGCTCCCCGACGCGTTCCGCACGGAGGTGCTCGTCGGAGGTCGAGACGCGATCGTGCAGATGCGGGAGGTCGATCGCGGAGCCGCGAGAGGCCTCCGCTCCTCGGGCATCCAGTCGCTCGCCGGCATCCCGATCGTGGTGGGCGAACGTCCCGAGGGTGTCTTGCTCGTGGGGAGCGCCGATCCGGACGGGATCACCAAGAGGGAGCTCGAGGCGTTCGCGATGCTCGCGACGACCGCGGCGATGGCGCTCAGCAACGCACGGCGAACCGACGAGCGGCGCCAGCTCGAGGAGCGCCTCACCGACGCGGGCGCCGTCCGAGCGGAGGTGCTCGCGACGCTGTCGGAGGAGGTCCGCAAGCCCCTCGGCGCGGTGACGGAGACGAGCCGGGCACTGCGGGAGACGTTCGGGAACGAGGACCGGCGCCGGCTGATCGAACGCCTGATCGCGAGCGCGACCGCGCTCGACGTCATGCTCGGCGGCTCCCTCGATCTGTCCCTCCTCGAGGCGGGGTCCGTGGAGCTCCATCACGAGGACGTGGACGTCGGTGAGCTGGTCTCGGAGACGCTGACGCGACTCGCAGGTCTGTTCGAGGGCCGTGAGCTCCGAGCCGATGTGCCGACCGGACTGACCGTCGAGTCCGACCGCGGTCTGCTCGGCCAGGCCGTCGAACACCTCCTGGTCACGGCGGCGGCGGCGACCCCACCGGGGAAGGCCGTGGAGGTATCGGTCTCGCGGACCGGCGCGGAGACGACCGTGAAGGTGGCGACCGACACGGTGATCCCCGCCGAACAGCTCGCGCGGATCCGCGAGCCACGTGCCGCCGGCAACGGCGGCGTGGGTCCGTGGATCCGCCTCGCGCTGGCATCGAAGATCCTCGAGCTGCACGGGAGCCAGCTGCAGACGCGGAGCGATCCCAAGCAGGGGACGAGGGCGTGGTTCCTGCTCCCGGGCGACCGGTCGGCGCTGCAGACGCCGGCTAGGAGCGGGACGGGCATGCCGGTGCAACTGTCGCTGGATGACGCCCTCCTGCCCGCCGTCGCTTCGGCGGCCGCGCTGATCGAGGCGCCGCCCGTGGAGTTCGACGAGGACCATCGGAGCTCGAACCCGCTCGCGGCCGCCGCGCTGGCGGCGACGGCGGCGACCACCCTCGCGGTGACGGGGATCGTCCCGCAGCTCCTCCGACCGCCCAACGTGCCGACCGCGACGGCGGGGCAGAAGGAACGGCAGCCGAAGAAAGCGGACAGGAAGCAGGCACGCGAGCGCTCGGAGAGGAAGGAACGGGCCGGGTCGGGCTCCTCGGGATCGGTCGCCGCAGGGACGCAGACGGGCGGGACATCGAGCGGGACGGGAGGAAGCACGGACGGCAGTACCGAGAGCGGCTCGGGCGGCGGCGATGAGACCGTCACGCCTGCGCCGAGTCCGTCGCCCTCTCCGACCCCCACCAAAGACGAGAGCCCCGGCAGGTCGGGAGAGGCGCCGGGCCACAACAAGTCGCCCGAGACGACTCCGACCCCCTAGGGTCGGAGGATGGCGATCACGATCCGGCCGGCCTTCAGCTCGTGGCCGCTGCACAACGCCCGACTCCGCGACGGCGTCCGGGGGATGACCGAGGAGCACCTGGCGATCCAGCCGACGCCGGAGCGATGGCCGCTCTGGGCGAGCATCGGCCACCTGGCCTGTCAGCGGGTCTTCTGGCTCTGTGACTTCGCCGGCGAGCCCGGCGCCGAGACGACGCCGTTCACGAACGCCGGGTACGACTGTCCCGGCGACGACGACCTCGAGCACGTCCTCGGCCCGGTGGCACTGGCCGAGGCGCTCGACTCGACGTTCCGCATCATCGAGGGCTTCCTCGATCGATGGACAACCGAGGACCTCGAGGAGGAGCTGCGCCGTCCCGAGTGGGACGGCTCCTGGGTCCACACTCGCGGTTGGGTGATCCAACGGGTCTTCGCCCACGATGTCTGGCACACCGCCGAGCTCAACGAGTCCCTCGGGAGCGCAGGGCTTCCGCAGATCGACCTCTGGGACTGACTGGCCGGGCGTGCTTCGTCCTACTCGCTGCCGTACTCGTCGTGCCGACGGAGCCAGAGCTGCATCCCGTCGTCTTCGTCGCGCCCCTTCGGCGCCCGATCGAGGATCGGGTAGTAGCCCATCAGGAACTCGAGGCCACGGGCCTGCGTGGAGTAGGTGTGGAACACGTCGCCGTCGTCCTTGGCGAACGAGCTGAAACCCGGTCCCTCCGTCAGGTAGCCGGCGACGTCGGTGCCGCTCGCGGCCGCGTTGGCATCGAGGATGGGCGGGGGGCCTGCCTCGAGGAGCGGGCCGACGAACTGGTTCACCTGTTCATCGGTGTAGGAGAAGCCCAGGTCGAAGTTGAAGTCGTCGGTGCCGCACGAGACCCACGGGAAGCTCCAGCCCATCCGCTCCCGGTAGGCGAGGAGCCTGTCGATCGGCGCTCGTGAGACGTAGAGCATCGTCACGTCTCGCGCGTGGAGGTGCGACAGGACCGCGTTGACCGCGTCGGCCGATGACGAGCAGGTCGGGCAGCCGGCCGCGTAGCTCGGACCGAACATGAAGTGGTAGATCAGGAGCTGCGAGTGCTCGCCGAACAGCTCGGCGAGCGTTCGGGTTCCGTCGCCGGTGTCGAAGCGGTACTCCTTCTCCACCGCCACCCAGGGGAGCTCGCGGCGCATCCGGGCGAGGTCGTCGCCCATGCGTGTGTGCTCCTTCTCGAGCCGAAGCAGCTCGTCACGAGCCGCCTGCCATTCCTCGCGCGTTCCGATCGTGTGATCCGTCATCCCACGTCTCCCTCCTCGCGACCCCTCCACCATGATGGCGGAAGCGTCGGCGGTTAGGTTCTGTGGGTGGGCGAGATCTCCGAGCGGGACGTCGCCGAGCGGGCGGGCGTCGACCCCGGCTACGTGGTCAAGCTGGTCGAGGTCGGCGTCCTCGTTCCCGACGGAGACGGCTCCTTCACGGAAGGCGATGTCAGGCGCACCCGGCTGTACCAGGGGCTCGAGCGGACGGGGCTCCCGCTCGAGGCGATCCGTGAGGCCCTCGACACCGGGAAGCTGTCCTTCGGGTGGCTCGACGATCCGCTCTACGACCTGATCGCCCCGCTCAGCCAACGCTCGTTCCGGGACGTCGCGGCGGAGACCAGCATCCCGCTGGAGCTCCTCAGGGTCCTCCGCGAGGCGATCGGCTTCGCCCTGCCCGACCCGGAGGATCGGATGCGGGAGGACGAGCTCCGCGTCGTCCCGCTGATCCAGAAGCTCGCCTCGAGCGGCTTCCCTCCGTCCGTGCTCGATCGGTTGCTCCGCGTCTACGGCGACGCCCTCCGCAGGATCGCCGAGGTCGAGGCGGACTGGTGGCACCAGTACGTGGTCCTCCCGAGGCTGGACTCCGGCATGACCGAGGTGGAGATGCACGAGGCGACGCTCGGGTTCGGCGTGGAGCTCGCGCCGCTCCTCGAGCAGGCGCTCCTGGCGGTTTACCACGCGCACCAGGAGCACACGTGGACGGAGAACCTGATCGGGGAGATCGAGGATGCGCTCGACCGAACGGGTCTCCGCAGCCGGCTGGTCAAGCCGCCGGCGATCTGTTTCCTCGACATCACCGGATTCACGCGGCTCACCGAGGAGCACGGGGATGAGGCCGCGGCGGACCTCGCCGCTCGACTGACGCCGCTCGTCCAGCGGCCGGCCGAGCGCCACGACGGCAAGGTCGTGAAGTGGCTCGGCGACGGGGTGATGTTCCACTTCCGCGAGCCGACCGGTGGCGTCCGCGCCGCGCTGGAGATGATCGATGCCATCTCGGCGGCGGGGCTGCCGCCCGCGCACGTCGGGCTGCACACCGGCCCCGTCGTGTTCCAAGGGGGCGACTACTTCGGCCGGACCGTCAACCTCGCAGCGAGGATCGGCGAACAGGCGGCGCCGGGCCAGGTGCTGGTCACCCAAGAGATCGTGGATCGCGTGGTCCCGGACGGCATCGCCTTCGAGCCGATCGGCGCGGTCGAGCTGAAGGGCGTGTCCGAACCGGTCCCCCTCCACGCCGTCACCCGGTGACGACGATCCCGCGCGCTGTCATCCTCGTCGAAGGGGTCAGCGACCGACGTGCGCTCGAGACCCTCGCAGCGCGGCGCGGACGCGTCCTGACCGCCGACGGCGTCACGGTGGTCGCCATGGGAGGAGCGGGGAACATCGGACGGTTCCTCGACCTGTATGGCCCGCGTGGATCCGACGTCGCCCTGGCGGGGTTGTACGACACGGCGGAGGAGGCCGACGTGCGTCGTGGACTCGAGCGGGCCGGGTTCGGATCGGTCCGTTCTCGCCGCGAGTTGGAGCGGCTCGGGTTCCACGCGTGCGTCGAGGACCTCGAGGACGAGCTGATCCGCGCCCTAGGCGCCGACCGGGTGATGGAGATCGTGGAGGGGCGAGGTGAGCTCGGGCCGTTCCGGACCCTCCAGAAGCAACCGGAGTGGCGCGGACGGCCCACCGAACGGCAGCTCAGGCGTTTCCTCGGGACGCGCGCGACTCGCAAGATCGACTACGCGCCCCTCCTAGTCGACGCGCTCGATCTCTCGAAGGTACCGCGCCCG
>JBOGVC010000127.1:0-6298 GCA_050695275.1 Actinomycetota bacterium
GCCACGGCCTTCGACCGCATGCGCGGTGAGCTGGAGCACCTGGAGCAGAGCCGTCGCGATCTCGTGGCCAACGTGTCGCACGAGCTGAAGACCCCGATCACCGCGATCCGGGCGCACCTCGAGAACCTCCTCGACGGTGTGGAGCGGCCGGAGCCGGCGACGCTCGGCGTGATGCTCTCGCAGGTCGAACGGCTCGGGCGTCTCGTCGACCAGCTGCTGGATCTCTCGCGGCTGGAGTCCGGCGAGGTCCCGCTCCGGATCGAGCAGCTGCCGCTGCAGCCTCTGGTAGACGATCTGATCTCCGAGATCGACGTCGCGCTGCCGGGACGCGGCGTCGACGTGCGCAACGACGTCCCCCTCGACCTCCCGGCGCTCTCGGCCGACCGCGAACGCGTGCATCAGGTCCTGTTCAACCTGGTCGACAACGCCGTGCGGTTCACCCCGCACGGGGGGAGCGTCACCGTCTCCGCCCGCCGTCGGAACGGCTCCGTGGAGGTCGCTGTCTCGGACACGGGGGCCGGCATCCCACCGGAACACCTCCCGCGGCTCTTCGAACGCTTCTACCGGGCGGACCCGGCCCGCGGTCGCGGGGAGGGTGGGACCGGGATCGGGCTCGCGATCGCCCGATCCGTGGTGGAAGCGCACGGCGGGCAGATCCGAGCGGAGAGCCGGCCCGGACACGGGAGCGTCTTCACGTTCGACCTCCCGGCCGCGGACGGGAGCGACCGTTGAAAGCCGTGACCACGACCCTCACGGTCAAACCCCCCGAGCGCTATGCGTTCCTCGACCTCACCGACGACCTCCGCCGGGCGGTCAAGGACGCCGGCATCACGGAGGGTCTCGTCGTGGCGTTCTGCGCGCACACCACCTGCGCCCTCCTCATCAACGAGTGGGAGGACGGCGCGCTCGACGACTTCCGCCGACACCTGACCGACCTGGTCCCGCACGAGGGCGCCTATTACCGGCACGACGACTTCGAGCTTCGGACCCAGAACCTCCATCCCGACGAGCGACGGAACGGCCACGCGCACGTGAAGGCGATGCTCTTGTCGGCCACCTCGCACGCGATCCCGGTCACCAGCGGCGAGCCGTCCCTCGGCACGTGGCAGCGGCTGCTCTTCTTCGAGATGGACGAGCCGAAGGACCGCACCGTGACCTTCCAGGTAGTGGGGAGCTGAGAGACTCGTGGTGATGATCCAGCGCCGCCCCTCCCGCCAGCTCCATGTCGGCTCGGTCGCGGTGGGAGGCGACGCGCCGATCTCCGTGCAGTCGATGACCACCACCAAGACCGCGGACATCAACGCGACGCTGCAGCAGATCGCGTCACTCGTGGCGGCGGGCGTCGACATCGTCCGCGTGGCGGTGCCGCACTGGGAGGACGCGAAGGCCCTGGAGGCGATCGCCGCGAAGTCGACCGTGCCGGTGATCGCCGACATCCATTTCCAGTGGAAGTACGCGATCGCCGCGCTCGAGGCGGGGATCCAGGGGCTGCGGATCAACCCCGGGAACATCAAGTTCCAGGACAAGGTGCGGGTGATCGCGCGCGAGGCGAAAGCTCGGGGCGTCCCGATCCGGATCGGCGTGAACGCCGGGTCGCTCGAGAAGGACCTGCTGGCTCGCTACGGGGCGCCCACGCCGGAGGCGCTCGTCGAATCCGCGCTCGGAGAGGCGCGCATCCTCGAGGACGAGGACTTCTTCGACATCAAGATCTCGGTGAAGCACTCGAACCCGCTGGTGATGATCGAGGCCTACCGGCAGCTGGCGGAGAAGTGCGACTACCCGCTGCACCTGGGCGTGACGGAGGCGGGCCCCCTCCCGATGGGCGGGGTCAAGAGCGCCGTCGGCATCGGGACGCTGCTGGCCGAGGGGATCGGCGACACGATCCGGGTCTCGCTCACCGACGATCCGGTGGAAGAGGTCAAGGTGGGCACGGCGATCCTGCAGTCGCTCGGCCTGCGCACGCGCGGGCTCGATCTCGTCGCGTGCCCCTCCTGTGGGCGCGCGGAGGTCGACGTGCTCGGCCTGACCAAGCAGGTGAACGAGGCGTTGGAGCGCGAGGGTCTGAAGGTACCGATCCGCGTCGCGGTGATGGGATGCGTCGTGAACGGTCCCGGAGAGGCGCGGGAGGCGGACCTCGGGATCGCCGCGGGCAAGGGGCAAGGATTCCTGGTCGTGAAGGGCGAGGTCATCGACAAGATCCCCGAGTCCGACTTCGTCACGCGCCTGGTGGCGGAGGCGAAGAAGATGGCCGCCGCCGCACCCGTCGGCTCCGGCTGAGCCCGCCCTCAACGCCGCCGTTCCCGCGGCCGATACCCCTGGGGTGAAGCGCATCCTCGGACGATCGATCGCCGTCGCGGCGTTCGTGCTCTCGGCGGTACGGACGATCCCGGCTGGCGCGGCCGACGTCCCGGGCACCACCTGTTCGGTCTTCCCTGCGGACAACGCGTGGAACATGGACATCCGCAAGCTGCCCCGCCATCCGAAGAGCGGCACCTGGAAGCGTGCGACGCATGCCGGCTCCACCCGGCTCCATCCCGACTTCGGTCCTCCCGCGTACGGGATCCCGTTCGACGTCGTGCCCTCGTCGCACGAGAAGGTCTCGATCGACTTCTTCTACGACGACGAGAGCGATCCCGGCCCCTACCCGTTCGGCGGCGACGTGCAGATCGAGGGCGGCTCCGATCGACACGCGATCATGATCGACGAGAGCACGTGCCTGCTCTACGAGCTGTTCGGCGTCCACCGACACAGCGGGGATCCCACCGCGGGCAGCGGCGCGATCTTCGACCTCTCGTCGAACGATCTCCGGCCGGCGGGATGGACGAGCGCCGACGCGGCCGGACTGCCGATCTTCCCGGGCCTGGTTCGGTACGACGAGGTGGTCGGCCCGGACGCCGGGATCAATCACGCGCTGCGGTTCACCGTCTCCTGCACCCGCCGCGCCTACGTCTGGCCCGCACGGCACCAGGCCGGGGTGGCGGACCCGGACTGCCCGCCGATGGGAGCGCGGTTCCGGCTCAAAGGCGGCTACGACATCAGCGGCTACTCCTCGAAGGCGCAGATCGTCCTGCGGGCGATGAAGCGCTACGGGATGATCGTCGCCGACAACGGGAGCGACTGGTACTTCCAGGGGACCGTCGATCCGCGGTGGACGTACTCGTTCGTCGATCAGCTCAAGCGGGTGCCCGCCGGCGCGTTCGTCGCCGTCGACGCCTCCGACTGCAAGGTGGCACCGAACTCCGCGGCGTTCGCCTACGGGCCCGGCTGCCCGGCCCCGTAGTCAGCTCGCCAGCCGCAGGAAGTTCTCGACGATCCTCGGTCCCTCCGGCGTGAGGATCGATTCGGGATGGAACTGGACGCCGAACCGGGGCAGCTCGCGGTGCTGGGTCGCCATCACCAGCCCGTCCTCGGTCCAGGCCGTCAGCTCGAGGTCTGCGGGCAGGTCGTCCCTGAGGACGACGAGGGAGTGATACCGACCGGCTTCGAACGGGCTCGGGACGCCGTCGAGGATCCCGTGTCCCTCGTGATGGACGAGCGACGCCTTCCCGTGGAACGGCGTGGTGCGGTCGACGGTCCCGCCGCTCGCGATGCCCAGCGCTTGGTGTCCGAGGCACACCCCGAGGACGGGGGTCCGGTCGGGGAGCAGGCGGAGCAGATCCGGGAAGGACCCCGCGTCGCGAGGGTGACCGGGGCCGGGCGAGAGCACGACCGCCTCGGGTTCGCGGGCCACGAGGTCCGCGGCCGGTGCCTCGTCCGACTTCACGACCTCCGTGGGGTGCCCCAGTCCCTCGATCAGCTGGACGAGGTTGTACGTGAAGCTGTCGTAGTGATCGACGACGAGGATCATGACGTGCGCTGCACCTCTTCCTCGGAGGATCTGCGGGCGATGACCCAGTGGAACGTCGCCGGTCCCTCCCCTTCCTCGACCTCGGTAACGGTGTCGGCGAACTCGATCCCGAACCCGACCTCCTCGAGCAGCGCCTCGGTCCTGTCGACGGGCAGGCTCGAGAAGTACATGTCGGCCTTCCCCAGCCACATCGGTTCCACCGCGCCGGAGTTGTCCGATGTGCCGAACGACGCGGACAGCCTCCCTCCCGGTCGCAGCCAGGATCTGATGCGGCCGAACAGCAGCTCCATCCGGTCCTGAGGGATGTGGTTGAAGGCGTAGAAGCTCACCACGGCGTCGAAGCTCGCCGGCGGGAACGTGGTGTCCAGGACATCACCGTGGAGGAACCGTCCCGACGGGGTGATCGCCCGGGCATGCGCCAACTGCACCTCCGAGAGGTCGATCCCGACGTACCGTCGACCCTCGGCCAGCGCGGCCGCATCCGTTCCCGGCCCGCAGCCGATCTCCAGGACGTCGGCGCCATCGGGCACCTCCGCCAGGATCCTGGTGAGGAACGTCGATCGATATCCGGCGCGCGTGTGCTCCACCCACCGTCGGTAGGTGTCGTCGAGGTCGTCGTATCCCCGCTGGACGATGCGCATCGGATCCATGGTCCTCACCGAGTCCGGCCCGGTGTCGGTTCCGGTCCGAGCGTACCGATGGCGGGAAGGAGCGCCTCGGCCTTGTCCTTCGTTTCGAGCAGCTCTGCTTCGGGATCCGAGTCCGCGACGACGCCGGCGCCCGACTGCACGTGGACGCGACCGTCGGTCACGACGGCCGTCCTGATCGTGATGCAGAAGTCGAGGTCGCCCGCGAAGGTCAGGTAGCCGACCGCACCGGCGTAGGGGCCTCTGGGGGTGGGTTCGCTCTCCGCGATCAGTTCCATCGCTCTCCGCTTCGGTGCGCCGGTGACCGTGCCGGCCGGGAACGTCGCGGCGAGTGCGTCGAGCGGGTGCCGATCCTCCCGCAGCTCGCCCTCGACCGTGGACACGATGTGCATCACCTTCGAGAACCGTTCGACCTGCAGCAGCTCCGTCGGGCTGACGCTGCCCGGCACGCACACGCGGCCCAGGTCGTTGCGCGCCAGGTCTACGAGCATCGCGTGCTCCGCCTGCTCCTTCGGGTCCGCGAGCAACTCGTGCTCGAGCAACCGATCGCGTACCTCCGTCTGTCCCCGGGGGCGCGTGCCCGCGATGGGCCGGGCCGACACCCGTCGGCCCTCGACCCGAACGAGCGGTTCCGGCGACGAGCCGGCGAGCTCCATGTCGAGCATCCGGAGGAAGAACATGTAGGGCGCAGGGTTCGAGACGCGGAGCCGCCGGTAGATCGGGAAACCGCCGGCCGTCGCGTCGAACGAGATCCGGCGCGAGGGGACGGCCTGGTAGATGTCCCCGGCGAGGATGTGCTCCTTGAACGACGAGACGATCTGCCGGTACTCCTCGTCCGACATGTTCGGGTCGCCGGCCCCCACGGCGACGGGACCCTCTACCGTCGCGAGCGGGGGCGTCGCGACCCCCGCGATCCGATCGGCGAGGTCCTCCACGGCCGCGACGCCGGCCCGGTAGTCGCCGGCGGGAACGTGCGCGACCAGGATGAGGCGCTGCCTCCAGTGGTCGAACACCACCGCCCGGTCGATCACCAGCAGCCCGATCGGGGGACATGGCGCGTCGCTCGCGTGCGGGGACGGGTGTCCGTCGAGCGACCCCGCCGCTTCGTAGGCGAGGTACCCCATCAGGCCACCCGTCAGTGGGGGCAGGTCGGGCAGGCGAGGTCCTCGGAGCGATCCGGCCACCGCGACCAGCGCGTCGCGGGCCGATCGTTCGTGATCTCGTCGAGCGGGCAGTTCCCGGGCTGCCCCCTGGATCGTGACCTCGTCGCCGTCGAGGACGACGGTCGCCGCCGGGTCGCCGGCGACGAACGAGTACCGACCCCAGCGCTCGGAGCGCTCCACCGATTCGAGGAGGATCCCCGGCCCGTCGCCGGCGACCGCCGGGAACAGGCCGACGGGTGTGGAGACGTCGGCGAGGAGCTCCGCCCAGACGGGGACCATCTCCCAGTCGCGCGCGAGCGCGTCGAACGTGGCTCTGTCCGGCCGGATCTGGATGCTCGGTCTCAGGGTCCTGCTCCTCGTCGAGGTATGAACGAAGGAACCCCGGGCGGGACGCCCGGGGTTCGTCGCGATCGATCGGAAGGAACTAGCGCGGCGGTCCCGGGGCTCGAGGGCGCCACAGGCCCCTCGAGCCGCTCGGCCACGTCCAGGCGATCCGCGCTCTCGGCATCGTGGACGCGATGGTCCCACCTGGATTCCCCGTCAGTCAACGGCCTGTTACGTTGAGCGACTCATGCGGCGGGAGGGCGTCGCACCGGATCAGGGAGGGATGTCCCGATGCGTCGTCGCCTCGTCTGGGGGCT
>JBOGVC010000128.1:0-5418 GCA_050695275.1 Actinomycetota bacterium
TTGGTGACCCGCAGCCGCCGCGCGGCCGGCGTCACCCCCGCGGCGATCCGGGCGTCGGCGGGTGCTCTGGAGCATCTCTCGCACGCCGTCGTCGCCAACATCGCCCGTGCACTCGCGCGTCTCCAGGAGGCGGGGTTCTCGGTGATCGGATTGGATGACGGCGCCCCGTCGTCGATCTTCGATGAGGAGTGCCCGACGGGCCGGGTGGCGGTCGTGGTCGGCTCGGAGGGCGAAGGCATGTCACGGCTGGTGCGCGAGCGGTGCGATCTGCTGGTGGCGCTTCCCGTGAAGGGTCGCGTGGGGTCGCTGAACGCCTCGGCGGCGCTCGCAGCTGCCCTCTACGGCTTCGTCCTTCGCCGGGATGTCGTTGCCTCCCCTCCATCCCCTGGCTAGGCTCGCGCCAGCCGCATCGTGCGGAATCGTCGATGAACGACATCCCACCGCCCCCTTCGCCCGGAACCGTTCCCGACGTGCCGACCCCGCGTCCGGCAGCGCCGTCGACGTCGCGCCCGGCGGCGGTCACCGGCGCGGCGGCGATCCTGCTGATCGCGGGCGCGCTCGTGTCGATCTTCGGCCTGATGGGCCTGACGGGCGACGGCGTCGACATCGACGCGCCGTTCCTCGACGGGGAAGCGGCCGCGCGCTTCGTCGCGCTGGTCCTGGTGGTACAGGGGATCCTCTCCCTGCTCGCCGGATGGCTGGTCCTCCGACTCCGCCCCGCGGGACGGGCGCTCGGGATCGTGCTCGCGGTGCTCGGGATCGTCGGTGGGCTGGCGCAGCTCCGGAGAACCGGCAGCGCCGGTCTCCTCACGTTCGCGCTGGACGCGTTCGTGATCTACGCCCTGTTGACGTACGGATTCCTGTTCAAGCAGCGGGAGATCCACCGGTAGACTCGGGTCCCGGCCGGCGTGGCGCAGCCCGGTAGCGCAAGCGATTTGTAATCGCTAGGTCGTCGGTTCGAATCCGACCGCCGGCTCTCGTCGAACGAAGCGCGCCTCTCCTCGTCCCGCGGTGTTCAGGATCCGGGCAGGAACACGTGGAAGGAGGCACCGCCACCCTCGCGCTCCTCGGCCCAGGCGTTGCCGCCGTGGAGCTCGGCGAAGCGCCGCACCAGGGACAGACCGATGCCGACACCCGGAGCATGCATCGACGAGGACCCCGGCGCCTGGCGGAACGGCTCGAAGACCGCCTCCCGGAGCTCGGGCGGCACGCCGGGGCCGTCGTCCTCGACGACGAAGAGCACACCGCCGTCGTGCGGCCGCGCGCGGACCCAGATCTTGGCCTCCTCCGGCGTGTGTCGGATGCTGTTCGACAAGAGGTTCTCGAGGATCCGCTCCGTCTTCGCTTGATCGATCTGCACGCTCCCCGGCTGCACGTCGAGCTCGATCCGGCGCCCGCGCGTGTCCATCTCCTTCACGGCTCGCTGGACGAAGTCCTCGAGGTCGGTGGCTCGGCGTTTCGGTGACACGATCCCGCGCTGGAGTCGATCGAGGTCGAGCAGATCGGACAGCAGCCGTTCCAGCTTCCGCGCGTTCGCCGCGATCCTCCCGACCATGTCGAGGGCGTCGTCCTTGGGGAGGTCGAGCTGGGAACGCTCGAGGGTGAGTGCCGATCCCAGGATCGAGGTGAGTGGGGTCCGGAGATCGTGGGAGACCGCCTCCAGGAACGTGTTCTTCATGTCATCGAGCATCCGGAGGCGTTGCGCTGCTTCGCGTTCACGCTTGAAGGCATCGGAGTACTTCCGCTCGCTGGCGGCCAGCGCCCGCTCCGCACGCTTGCGTTCGGTGATGTCGACCATCAAGCCGCGCAGGATCGTGGGGGCTCCCCCCCGCCCGCGGATCACGTGCACGAGATCTCGGATCCAACGGGGTGAGCCGTGATCGCTCGGGACCCGATACTCCAATCCCTCCCCGACGCCGCTGTCGATCGCGCGCAGGATCGCTCTCGTGGCTTCCTCCTTGTCACGGGCGTCGATGTGGGACCCCCAGGTGCGGTCCTGGCCTGGCCACGATCCCGCGTCGCCGCCGAACAGGTCGTGCACGGCGCCGGCGACGAACGTGAACTCCAGACCAGGGATCGACGCTTCCCAGAATGCCGCGTCCAGTCCCGCCACGAGCTCGTGGAACCGCTCGAGCTCGGACATCCGTCGGGCGTTGCCGAGCGCGAGCGACGTCAGGTCGGCGACGCCTCGGATCAGACGGAGCTCCCGATCCCCGAAGATCCCATCGCCCTGCGTGCCGACGACGGCGATCGTGCCGGCGCCGTCCGGCTCCCAGGTCATGGGCGCGACCAGCACCTCCCGGGGCTCCTTCGAGATGAGGTAGTCGCCCTGCATCAGAGGTGATGTGCGCGGGACGACGAGGGGCTCGTCGTTGTCGAACACCACCGAGAGGGCGACCGCCTCGGGGACGTCGCCGATCTCGTGCCGGGGTCGGATCGAGTCGGGATCGAGCGTGAGCAGCCGGGCGAGGCGGAAGTCGCCTGTGTGCTCGTCGCGGATGTGGAACGCGACCGCCGCCTCACCGATCAGCGATGACACCGTTTCGATCGCTCCCTGCAGGATGTCGCCGACCGAGCGCAGCTGGGTGAGCTGCTCGGACAACCCCAACAGGGCCGACGACGTCTCCGCTGCCGTCCGCTCCGCCTGGAGGAGCTTCGCGTTCGAGATCGCGATCGCGGCGTGTGAGGCGAGCACCTCGAGGAGCCGTTGGTCCTCCTCGTCGAAGGCTCCGTAGCCGAGGCTCGACAGGACGATGACGCCCTGCACCGCGTCCCCGACGGTCATCGGGACGGCGAGCATCGACTCGAGGATGTCGTCGGTGTCCGGGATCTGGACGGCGAACTCCACGAGCCGGGCATCCGGCGTGAGGAGGGAGGTGCGATGCTCGGCGACCCAGCCCGTGATGCCCTCCCCGACGTGCGTGATGAGCTCCTCGAGCGTCTCGTGCTCGTATTCGTAGAAGATCTCACCGCGGAACGCGACGGGGAGCAGCGTCGAGCCGTCGTCCTGCATCACGTAGACGCGACAGTTGTGGTAGTCGAGGATCGTGTGGAGCTCGTCCGTGATCGCGGCGGCGATCTCGGAGACGTCGTCGAGGCTGGTCAGGGTGGCCGCCATGCTGTGGAGCATGTTCAGCTGCGCCACGAAGCGGAGGTCCGCCGACGGGGCGGGGTTGTCGCCGATCTGTTCCCTTCGCGCCATCAACCAGAGCCTTTCCCACGCCATCCTCCCACCTCCCGTACCGTCGGGACCGGAGCGCTGGTGCTTGAACCCCGCACACCGCGGGCTACCCTCGGGTTATGGGAGATCGGAGGCGTTCCGCACGTCCGGGCTCGGAGACGGCCTCCGATCCTGCGTCGGATCCCTCCATGACGCTCGACGAACGATCGCGCCAGGTCCTCGATTTCGAGCGGGAGGCCTGGAAGCTCACCGTGACCAAGCAGCGCGCGATCCGCGAGCGGTTCGGGTTCTCGCCATCGCGATACCACCAGCTCCTCCATCGGATCATCGATCGTCCGGAGGCCGTGGCGTACGACCCGATGCTGGTCCGCCGCTTGCGGCGCGTGCGCGCCGTGCGCCGCCGGTCTCGGACGGCCTCGGGCCTCGGGGTGCGCGTCTGAGCCGGCGGAGAGCACGCCGGCGGGACCACCGAGGACCGCAGGCCGTGGACGGTAGGATGCGCGGGTGAATCCGGGCATCGCGCGGCTCGCGATCGTCATCGCGCTCGTCATCGGAGGGGTCGCTGTGCTCGCCAACGGCTTCGACGACCAGGGGGTCGCGGCCACGCCGGAGCCGTCGACGTCGCAGTCGCCGACGGGGTCCCCGACCCCCAGTCGGTCTCCGCAGGCTTCGATCGTCCCGAACCAGAAGGGCGTGCTCGTCCAGGTCCTCAACGGAACGTCGACGGCCGGGTACGCGGCTGACTTCCAGGAGATGTTGGTCGATGTCGGCGAGTACCTCCCCGCCGGAGACGCGGGGGACGCGCCCGACAAGCCGATCGTCGACTCGATCGTCTACTTCCGCGCGGACGACAACAAGGCGCAGAACGAGGCCGACGCGCAGCTGCTCTCGGACGAGTACCTCGGCAGTGTTCCGGTCCAACGACTCCCGGCCGATCTCGCGGACTCCGGCGTCATCGACGATGCCGCGGATGTCGTCGTGGTCCTCGGAGAGGACCAAGCGGGAGAGCTCTGAGCGGTCAGGCTCCGTGGCGCGGACCCACGAGCGAATCCACCATCTCGCAGAGCTCGTTCGGCAGGAAGGGCTTCGTGAGGAATGCGGATGCCCCCAAGCCGTGCGAACGGTCGCGATCGGCCCGGAGGGACTTCGCCGTGAGGACGAGGACGGGGATGTTGGTGGTCTCCGAGTCGCTCTGTAGCGCTTCCAGGACGTCGTAGCCCGAGATCCCCGGCAGCATCAGGTCGAGCACGATCACGTCGGGGTGCAGATCGCGGGCGATCTCGAGAGCGGTGCTCCCGTCCGCGGCTTCCAGCAGCTCATGCCCCCGCTGCTGCAGGTTCAAGCGGCAGAGCAGCAAGACGTCTGGCTCATCGTCGACGACCAGCACTCGACCCATCGAACCGTGTCCTCCTTCCGGGGGAGCCCCGTGGAACCTACATCAGTCGAATCATCGGAACGGAGGACCGGTCAGCTGGATACCCGGAATCCGGGGTTCCGAGGCAGAGGCGGCGTTGACGAGGCCGGGAGGCGGCTCTTACGCTCGAAGGCGACCGAAGGGTCCAAGAGGACGTGCTCCCGTGCTGAAGGTCTCCCAGAAGCTCGAATACGCGATGCGCGCGATGATCGAGCTCGCCGATGCCACCCACGCGGGTGTGCTCGTGCCGGCGCGCGAGATCGCGGCCCGGCAGCAGATCCCACTCCGGTTCCTCGAGCAGCAGCTGGGGGCGTTGTCCAAGGCGGGGCTCGTCGAGAGCTTCCGAGGCGGCGGCGGAGGATGCCGGCTGGCACGGTCGCCCGATGAGGTCACCGTCGCCGAGATCGCCGATGCGATCGAGGGGCAGATCTTCCCGATGTTCTGCCTGGAGCCGTCGGATCACACGTGCTTCCAGGACTCACAGTGTGGGCTGCAAGGCTTCTGGGCTGACGTCGCCAGGGCCGTGCAGGCGGTGTTCGCAGAGACGACGGTGGCGGACCTCGCGGCCCGCCACCGTTCCATGTCCCCGGGGCTCGTTCTGGTCAGCCCCGAGCAGCTCCTGTCTCGTCCCTAGGACGCGGCCACGTCCGCCTTGCCGAGGATCCGCATGACCTTGGTCCCACAGACGGGACACGTCCCTGAAGCGGCGTTGCGCCCGTTCTTGAGGGTGACGACCGTCCCCTCGAACGTGCGCTTCGCCTTGCACTTCACGCAATACGCTTCGTACTGAGCCACTCCGTGCCTCCCTTCCCCCATCACGCTC
>JBOGVC010000129.1:0-3814 GCA_050695275.1 Actinomycetota bacterium
GCCGAAGAGCTCGACGAACGCCCTCCACGACTCGGTCGTTGTCCTCCTCATCGAAGTAGCCGAAGCTTCCGCCGAAGTTGATGACCGCATCGAACTCGGCATCGGATGTCAGCTCGCGCATGTCGCCCTGCTGGAACAACGCAGACAGGCCGCGCTCCCCGGCGTTCCGCTGTGCCTCAGCCAGGAACCGGGCGGTGATATCCACGCCAGTGACTTGATGGGCGCGAGCAGCGAGCTCGAGCGAGATCCGACCGTCGCCGCACGGCACATCGAGGACATTGGACCCTGGTTGGAGCTGCATGACTCGTTCGATCTTTGTCGGCGGCGGATCGGTTGTCCTCCTCGGTCCACAGGTGGAGTTGAAACTTTTGCCACAAGCCGCTGAAGAACCGTTCCGACCACTCGTTCACGGCCGGAGTCTACGGACCCCCGGATACACACGAGGAGTCCGGTCACTCGGGGGACAATCGTGCTTGCCCGAGTTGGCTTCGGGGAGGCCGCTCTGCTGACCAAAGGCGCGAATGTCCCAGGAGCCAACGACCGAGAGCTAGGCTGCGGTGGGATGACCTCGGACGATCGCGGGACCGAGCCGATAGCTGCGGCCGTCCGGGTCGCAGCGCGGTATGGGTACGTGGTCGAGGATCCCGTTCTCGTGCAGGAGACCAACAACACGGTCGTCTGGCTTCGCCCGAACGAGATCATCGCCAAGGTCGGCACGTGGTCGCACAGCGAAGAAGCCCTGCGGAGAGAGCACACCGTTGCCACAGCGCTCGCCGCCACCGGCACCCCGATCGCGCCGCCGGTGGGCGACGCCGAGCCGGTCCGCGACGAGCACAGCGGGTTCCTCGTGACGCTGTGGCAGCGACTCGAACACGACGCGGCACGAGAGCCCTCGCCGGACGACGTCGCTGAAGCGCTCCGCAGACTCCACGAAGGTCTCGCGCGTTACCGCGGCGAGCTCCCGAGCTTCCGAGAAGGCGTGCGTCGAGCGCGAGCGGCGCTCGATGACGATCGGCTGATGGCTGCGCTGGGCCGCGAGGACCGTTCGTTGTTGCGACGCGCGTTCGACCGCCTCGTCGCGGAGCTCGAGGCGATCGACTACGTCGAGCGTCCTCTTCACGGAGAGCCGCATCTCGACAACCTCCTGGCTACGGCGAACGGACTGCGATGGATCGACCTGGAGGCCGTGTGCATCGGGCCACTTGAGTGGGATGTCGCGTTCCTTTCCGAGGAGGCGGCGAGCCTGTTCCCGGAGGTGGATGCGATGCTGCTCGATCTCCTTCGCACGCTGAACAGCGCGCGGGTCGCGGCGTGGTGCTGGGCCCGGGCCGATGTCGGCGACATGCGCACGCACGGCCGATATCACCTCGAACTGGTCAGACTCGCAGAGTCTCGATCAAGCCTCGGTCGAAGCGCAACGCCGCCGGATGGTACCGTCTCCGACTGAGAACGTTCCCACACCGCGGGAGAGGGGCTCCGGTGCGACGCCGACGGCTGGGTGGATCCGACCAGATGGTGTCGGTGCTCGGACTCGGTACGACGGGCTGGGGAGCGCACGCGGAGTTCGGGGAGGTCGACGCCGAAGGCGCCAAGCGCCAGGTCGCCATCGCGCTCGACGGCGGGATCAACCTGTTCGACACCGCGGAGACCTACGGCGACGGGCGCTGCGAGGAGTTGCTCGGGGCCGCGCTGGGCGGCCGGCGGGATGAGGCGATCATCGCGACGAAGGTCTTCTTCGGCACGAGCCAGTCCGTCGGATCGGGCCTCTCCCGGAGGCACATCATCGATTCGTGCGAGGGAAGCCTGAGCCGACTCGACACCGACCGCATCGATCTCCTGCAGATGCACGGCTGGGACGGCACCGTGCCGCTGGAGGAGACGCTCTCCGCCTTGGACACGCTCGTCGCGAGCGGCAAGGTCAGGCACATCGGGGTCTCGAACTGGTCGGCGTGGCATCTGATGAAGGCGCTCGGGATCTCCGAGCTTGAAGGTCTGCCTCGTTTCGTCAGCCAGCAGATCTACTACTCGCTCCAGGCGCGCGAGGCGGAGTACGAGCTCGTCCCCATCGCGCTCGATCAGGGCGTCGGGATCCTGGTCTGGAGTCCTCTCGGCGGCGCGTTGCTCACTGGGAGATGGCGACGCGACGCTCCCCCGCCCGACGGGACCCGCCGGATGCGTGGGTGGCCGGACCCGCCGATCTACGACGAGGCGAAGCTCTGGGACACGATCGACGTCCTCGTGGACGTCGCGGAGACACGAGCATGCACGGTGCCCCAGGTTGCCCTCGCGTACCTGTTGCACAAACCGGGCGTGGCGTCCCTGGTGCTCGGAGCTCGAACCGACGCGCAGTTGATCGAGAATCTCGCGGCGGCCGACCTGTCCCTCGACGACGAGGCGTTGGGCCCGCTCGACGACGTGAGCGCGCCGGTGTTGCTGTATCCGTACTGGTGGCAGGCGAAGTACGACGAGCATCTCGGACAGGCGGACCTAGCGCTCCTGGGCAGGTACCGGGACGTCCGCACGCCGGACGGGAGCATCCACCGACCGCTCCCCGGTTTCGAGGTCATCCCGGGCGGCGATGACGGGCGCCACGAGACGGTCGGACGAGGAAGGAGCGCCTGATGTCTGAGGACCTCACGATCGTGCGAACCCTCTCTCCGGACGCTCGGCCCGAATGGTCCGACGTGACCAGCGCGGGAACGTTCCGCGTGGAGCCGAACGGGCGCTTCGACCTCCATTTCCACGACTGCGACGAGTACTGGCTGGTGTTCTCGGGCCGCGCGAGCGTGCTCGTCGGGTCGCAGACGTACACGGTGGGTCCCGGTGACATCGTCTGCACTCCGACCGGGACCGAGCACGACGTCGTGGGTGTCTACGAGACCCTCGAGGCGTTCTGGTTCGAGGCCGCGACGCCGGCGGGTGGGCGGATCGGTCACCTGCATCGAACCCCGGAGGCGGCGAAGGGCCATGAGGTCCCATCGCTCGACGACACGAACCCCGGAGGCTGACTGGCGTGACCGATCGGCCTCACTTCCTGTTCGTCATGCCGAAGGGGTCCGGCTGGGGATCGACCCGCGGCTCCCGCCGCTTCTTCCACGGCGGCGAGCGATACCGGAACCTGGCCGAGGCCGCCCTCTCCCCGCACGGGACGGTCGAGGTCCTGGAGTGGGCGGAGGACGATCCGATCGAGGCGCAGGCGGAGGCGTTGGATTCGAAACTCGAAGGGGTCGACGCCCTCGTCGCCTCGCCGTGGCTGAGCATCGGGGAGGTGGCGCCCTTCGACGAGGAGCGCCTGGCGCGAGCCTCACGTCTCAAGGTGATCGCGGGGACGTTCGACTACCGGCTCGGGTGGATCGATATCGACGAGGCCGCCCGTCGCGGGGTGACCGTCGTCGATTCGTCCAGGACGATGACCTGGACGGTGGCCGAGTTCGGAGTGGCGATCACGCTCGCGCTGCTGCGCGACATCCCGGCTGCGATCGACGCCGTCCGGACCGGCGGATGGCCCGATTCCGCTCGAACGGGGCGTCCGTACGTCTTCCGCGACCTTGCCGACTGTCGTGTCGGCCTTGCCGGATACGGGAGCATCAACCGGCACTACCGTCGCTTCGTCGAGCCGTACGGGTCCGCGGTGAGCGTCTTCGACCCGTTCGTTGCGGACGACGTCGCCGCTGCGGACTCGTTCACGCGGGCCGATTCGCTCGTCGACCTGGCGAAGGGAAGCGACATCCTGGTCGTGGCGATCCCACCGACGCCGACCACGCTGGGAGTCATCGATGCGAACGTGATCGATGCGCTCGCGCCGGGATCGCTG
>JBOGVC010000130.1:0-10122 GCA_050695275.1 Actinomycetota bacterium
GTGGCGATGTTCTCGTCCCTGTTCCTCGCGTTCGGAGTGATCGCATCCGCGGCGTTCACGACCCTAGAGGCGCGGGTGCCGGTCGCCGCGGCGCTCTCGCCGCGGATGTGGGCTCTCTCCGCGATCTGCGCCCTGCCGCTGATCCCCGGCGTGATCGGTGTGGCGTTCGGGTTCGGCCCGAAGCTCGGCGTCCCTCTCCTCGCCGCGTGGGTGGCGATGCTCGCCACCCCCGCCGTCGAGCGACGCGGGCGTCACGGCCTGGCGCAGCTGATCCGCGTCGGCGCGACGGCCGGGATGGTTGTCGTCGTCGGGCTCACCGGTGCCGAGTACGTCGACAATGTGATCACGATCCTCTAGCGTCCGCGTTAGTCCTCGTCGTCTTCGTCTTCGTCGGACGCGGTGACCACGCAGAATTCGTTGCCCTCGGGATCGAGCATGACGCACCAGGTGCTGCCGTCCTCCTCGGCCCAGTTCCGGACGTGGGCCCCGAGCTCCTCCAGGCGCTGCACCTCGCCTTCGAGGGACCCGTCCGCGCCCAGGTCCAGGTGGACGCGATTCTTCGCGGCCTTCTCCTCCGGCACCTCGGTGAAGAACAGGACGGGCAGGTCGGTGCCGTTCGGCGGTTGGACCATCACCGACGGGTCGTCCTCGGGATCGTAGACGCCCTTCGACGCGAGACGTTCCAGCTCCTCCTCGTCGTACGGGGCGACGGACCAGCCCAGCGCATCGGCCCAGAACCGGGCGAGCGGCGCGGCGTCGTGGCAATCGAAGACGACCGATTCGATCCTCACCGTCCTCGAAGCCTAGGCCAAGCCGAACGCGTGTGCTCGGTCGGAGCCGTCAGGCGGACAGACGGAGGAGGAACGCTTCCTCGAGCTGCTGGAGGAGGGCGTCGGCTCGGGCTCGCAACGCGTCGCACTCGTCGACGAGCCCCTGACCTGTCGCCTCGTCCTTGAGACCGGCGGCGTTGATCCGCACGTTCGCCATCGCGGCGAGCGCCGCCGCGAACAAGAGCATTCCCGCCGAGTAGCCGTCGGAAGACGCATGGGGGTTCCCCATCGCGGTGGCGTCCTCCGCCAGCTCCATCAACCGAACGCAGCGCGTCGCGAGCTGGAGCGGGACCGCCGCGGCGCCCACGTACGCCTCCTGGATCCGCATCGTCCGCGAGGCCTTCTCTTCGTCGGTCCCCTTGGGAAGCCGGAAGGCCGCCATCACCGACTCGAACGCGGCGGCGTCCTCGTCGGCGAGCGCCAAGAAGGCCTCCCGCTCCTCCTCGGCCGTCTCCACCAGGGAGCGCATGCGCGCATCCAGGTCCTCGAATCCCTCCTTGCCGACGGTGAGGTGCCCCACCATCGCGATCAAGGCCGCCCCCATCGCGGCGCCGACCCCGGCGGCGGCACCGCCCCCCGGCGTCGGCGATGCCGAGCCGAGCTCGGTCAGCCACGATCCGATCGCGTCGTCGCGTGTGCCCATCGAGGTCTCCTCTCTTCCCACGAGACCGACCTCAGCCGGTCTCGACGAGCCGTTCCAGGATCTGCGTCTCCGGCGAGAAGCCGGCGAGTCGCACGTGTTCCGTCGTTCCCTCCGGAAGGGCCGCGGCCGGTGCGAGTCCGACGATCTCGGAATCCAGCACCTCCAGCCCGCGGGCCGCCGCCGCGCGCACGACGGCATCGAACGCGGCTCCGACGCCCGTCACCTCGAAGTCCACGAGGTTCATGGACACGGTGACGCACCCTCGTTCCGGGACCGCGAAGCCGATCGCGCGAACGGCGGGGAGGCCTCCGCCGGACTCGCGGACCTCGCGGGCGATCTCCTTCGCCGCCTCCTCGTCGGTCCCGCGCAGGTAGGTGTTGAAGGCGACCAGCGGCTTCCGCGCACCCACGGCGGTCGCACCCGCGCGCCCGAGCTCGTGGGGACCGAAGTCGGGCAGCCGATCCCCCGCCGCGACGGCTGCGCGGAGCCCCTCGAACTCGCCCTTCCGCACGTCGGCGAGCGAGCGGCGCTCGGGAACGACCGCGGCCTCCCCGTACAGGTAGACCGGGAGGGAGAACGCCTCGGCCAGCTCCCGCCCGACCGACCGGGCAAGCTCCACGCACTCCTCCATCTCGACCCCTCGGACGGGCATGAACGGCACGACGTCGACCGCGCCCATCCGCGGGTGGCCACCGCGATGGTCGAACATGTCGATCCGTTCGATCGCCACGGCGGCCCCGGCGAGGGCGGCCCTCCGAACGGCGTCGGCAGACCCGAGGACCGTCGTGTCGAGCCGATGGTGATCCGGATCGGCCTCGGCGAACACGACCCGTGCGCCGTCGACGTCGAGCGCGTCGACGATCGCATCGATCACATCGCGTCGTCGTCCCTCGCTGAAGTTCGGCACCACGCCGACGATCGCATCCATCGCCGGCGAGCCTACGGGAGCGGCGGGGGTCAGCCCCTGGGGCGGCGCTTCTCGGGATCGACGACGGCGAGCACGTCGACCGTCGCGCCGATCGTGCCGTCACCGAGGGCGACGTCGACGGCCGTCCCGTCGGCCGCGACGTCGGACCGGAGGATCGCCAGACCGATCGGGCCGAAGGCGGGGCTGGTCGCCGGGGAGGTCAGCACGCCGACCTCCGCACCGTCCTTCGTGACGGCTGCGCCGTACTCGGGGAGCTCCTGCCCCTCGAGCCGGAGTGTCTTGAACCGGTTCGGTGGCGCGGCCGCGACCTCCCGCAACGCCTCCTTCCCCATGAACGAACCCTCGCCGTCGAGGGCGACCAGCCGGTCCAGCCCGAGGTCGAACGGCGTGCGCTGATGCGCCTCGTAGTCGTAGTCGGTCACGACCATCCCGGCCTCGATCCGGATCGGTTCGACCACGTCCACCCCGTAGGGGACGGCGCCGATGCCCTCGATGGCCGTCCAGAGGTCCTCGGCGTGCTCGGGCTTCGTGAACAGCTCGTAGCCGATCTCACCCGAGAAGCCCGTCCGCGACAGCCACACCGGAACGCCACCGACCTGCACGGGCTGCGGAAGGAACCGGAAGTATCCGATGCTCCCCAGGTCCGCGTCGGTGATGGGCTGCAGGGCGTCCCGCGAGCGGGGACCCTGCACCTGGAGGTGCGGCAGGTCGGGCGCGATGTAGTCGACGGTGACGTCGAGCCCCTTCGTGGCGTCGGCGAAGTACGCCTCGTGGTCCAACCCGTTCGTGCAGACCCAGAGATGGTCGTCCGCGTGTTTGAACACCGTGCCGTCGTCGACGAGGAGGCCGTCCTCGTCCAGGAACGCTCCGTAGCGCACCTGTCCGGTCTGCATCCCCACGATGTCGTTCGAGTGGACCCGCTGCGCGGCCTCGACCGCGTCGGGGCCGCGGAAGTCCCATTTGTTGAGCGGGGAGACGTCCCAGACGCCCACCCCGTTCCGGATCGCTTCGTACTCTCCCTCCGGATCGCCGAAGCCCGTCACCCAGAACCAGCCGGCCTCCTCCATGAACCCGGCCGCCGTCTTCGCCATGATCTCGTGGAACGCCGTCTTCCTGCTCGTCTCATCCATGCGCACCTCTTATCACGAGATTGAACGGCTGTTCAAGTCCGGTCGGATGGTCTCCTCCTCCGTGACGATCGCCTGGACGGGGAGATCGAACCTCCCGGCCGGGAGCGGTTCCCCGATCACCTGCAGGCCGAACGCGAGGCCGACCCGGAACGCGGGCAGCCCTCGGAGGAACCGGTCGTAGTACCCGCCCCCGTAGCCGACGCGGCCTCCGAGCCGATCGAAGGCCACACCGGGAACCCCCACCACGTCGAGCGACGCCGGCTCGAGGCCGTTCGCGCCGATCGGCTCGACGGCACCGAATGACGTCGCGCGCACGGGATCGCCGGGTGCGTATGCGACGGGCACGAGCTCGCCGTCCTCGATGCGTGGGAGCGCCACGACGATGCCCCGCTCGCGCAGCCGATCGATCAGGGGTTCCGTCGGGACCTCGGACCCGAACGACGAGAACAGCATCACGGCGCGAGCATCACGGACCTCGGGAAGCTCGGCCGCTCGTCCGGCGATCCGTTCCCCCCACTCGGCGCGCACGCCGGACGACAGCGCGTCACGCTCTTCGAGGACCGTCCTCCGGAGCTGCCGTTTCGCGCGCTTGAGCGCCCCGCTGTTCATCGCCCGAGCGCCTCCGCGACGACCTCCACGCGATCGTCGCCGCCGACCGGAAGGACGACGATCCACGAACAGTCGACCTCCCGGAGCCTGTCGGCGAACGCGCGGAAGGCCGCGCCGTCGCCCTGCCAGACATCCATCGACAGGCCCTTCGCGCTGCGCTCGGCTCGGAGACGTTCGAGGTCGGCGCCATCCCGGCCCACCAGGGCGATCCCACCCCACGTCGGGAACACGGGCCGTCCGTCCGCCACGCGGCGGAGCTCGCGCACCGCGCCCGCGAATCCATCGGCGTCCATCGCCCAGCCGTTCCAGGCGTCGGCCGATCGGGCGGCGGTGGCGATCACCTCGTCCGAGCGCCCCCCGACCCAGAGCTCGGGATGCCCGGGGGGAAGCAACGGCCCCGCGATCGCCGGGACGTGCGCGCCGCCATCCCACGACGCTCCAGCGAACAGGGCACGCAGCGCCGTGACGGTCTCTTCGAGGAGTGCCACCCGCTGTGCGGCGGGAGCGAAGGGGATGCCGAACGCCTCGTGCTCCGCCTTCGAGACCGAGTCGCCGGCGCCGAGACCGAGGATGGCCCGGCCTCCGCTCATCTCGTCCAATGCCGCGCCCTGTTTCGCGAGGGTCGCGGCGGATCGGAGCGAGGTTCGCGAGACGAGCGTCCCGACGTGCAGCTCCGGATGGCGGGCCGCCACCGCGGCGAGGATCGCGAAGGGCTCGAGCGCCGGCCGGCCGGGCGCCCCCGGCGGGAAGAGGTGATCGGGGGCGAACACACCGTCGTAGCCGGCGCGAGCCGCGCGCGCCGCCGCCGCGAGGGGTCGATCGGGGTCGGCCGTGAACATCGGGAGGCTGAGCCCCAGCCTCATCCGGCGACCCTCTCGAGCGCGAGCAGGCCGGCGCCGATCGCGCCGGCGTCGTTGCCGAGCGCGGCGGGCACGATCGGCACCTCCGGGCGAACGTCGGCACCTTCCACGGAGGCGACGTACGCCGCGCGGAGCGGCGCGAGGAGCAGCTCGCCCACCTCGCTCGCTCCTCCTCCGATCACGACGATCTCGGGATCGAGGACGTTCACGAGACCCGCGACACCTTCGCCCAGTCTTCGGCCCACCTCAGCCAGCAGCGCGATAGCCGCAGGGTCGCCTGCGCGTGCCGCCTGGCTCACGATCTCGCCGGTCACGCGACCGGGATCGCCACCGACGAGTTCCCCGATCGCGCTCCCGGGGTCGTCCGCCACGGCGCGAGCGCCGGCCCGCGCGATCGCCAAACCGCTCGCCACCTGCTCCCAGCATCCGCGGTTCCCGCAGCCGCATTCCGGGCCGTCCGGCTCGACGATCACGTGTCCGATCTCGCCCGCGAGACCGTACGCGCCTCGGACGATCCGGCCGTCCATGACGATCCCGCCTCCGATGCCCGTTCCCACGCCGACGAACAGGGAGTCGTCGTAGCCGCGGGAGGCACCGAAGGATCGTTCGGCCCACGCCGCCGACGTCGCGTCGTTGTCGACGCTCACCGGGAGGGAGAACGCGGCGCGCAGCCGCTCTCCGAGCGGCAGGTTCCGCCAGACGAGGTTGGGGGTCGTCAGGAGCACGCCCGTCCGGACATCGACGAGACCCGCCATGCCGATCCCGATGGCGACCACGTCGTCGCCGATCACCGACGAGATCGCTGCCTCGATCGCCGGGAGCGCGGCATCCTGATCGGACGCGGGGGTGGCGATCACGGTGGAGGCCTCGATCGAGCCTTCGACCGTCATCCGGAGCGCGGCGATCTTCGTGCCGCCGACGTCGACGCCGACCGCGCTGCGGTCGCTCACTCGATGTCGATACGGGTGAGCGTCGGTGCGGCGTCGGCACCGCCCGCCTCGTCGGCACGAGCCCCGAGCACCGCCGTCATCGCGAGCAGGAACTCGCGCCCCGCGTTCAGGAGATGTTCGATCGCCTCGGGCTTGAGCGGCTGCACGGCGGTGACGGCCAGGCAGATGGGGCAGAACCCCACCGTGCAGACCTGTTCGCCGGACGCGTGCGTCTCCGGCTCGGGACCCGTCGACCCTCGTGCCCGGCTCCCCTTGGCGGTCTCGGCCATGTCAGCTCCTTTCGACCGGACGGGGCTCCCGTCCGAACAGGATCTCGAGATGATCGCCCGCGAAGTTCGCCTCGCGGACCGACATCCGCTTCAACGACTGCGGCAGGATCAGGTTCCGCTTGTAGGCCCCCACGCGGATGAACAGCTCCTCCCCGCGCCGATGGATGTCCATGTCCTCGCGGGATGCGAACGGGAGCCGCATCACGAGAACGTAGCCGGTGCCGCGCTTCCGCACGCGGATGGGGTCGTCCCGGTACAGGATGTCGGCGGCGTCCAGCTCCCCGTAGATCTCGGTGGCCATCTCCTCGAGCAGCCCGACGCCGATCATCTCCCGGTCGAACAGGCGCGACGTCAGGATCGGCACGGGCTCGAAGGATTCGTGCACGGTGGCGAGGTGCTCCGCCTGGATGTCCTTCCACTTCCCGAAGTACGGGTCGGTCACGTCGGGCGGGAGCACGCGGTTCACCACCACCGCATCCACGCGGTACCCGAACAGGCCGAGGTAGGTGTACGTGCGCCTCGCCTCGGCGATGACCATCTTCTCCAGGTTGACCACCAGGCGGACCGACGATGTGGCCTCGTCGGTGAGGATCTTCTTCACCGCGTCGAGATTGCGATGGAGCCGCTCCACGGCATCGAACACGCGGTCGCCCGCGATGGGGAGGGAGGTCACGCGCGACACGATGGGGCGAACCGTCTTCACGATCCTCCGTTCCACGGGGAAGATCCGTTCGATGTACCACTGCATCACGTCCGGGAGCGAGAGCAACCGAAGCGTCTCGGCCGTCGGCGCGCAGTCCACGATCAACACGTCGTACGCCCCGCTCTCGACGTGCGTCTTGACGTCGATCAGCGCGAAGATCTCGTCCAGGCCGGGGAGCACGGTGAGCTCCTCCGCCTGGATCGTTTCCGTCCCCGCCCAGTTCATGAGCTGGATCATGTAGTCCTGGATCTCGCGCCAGTTGTCCTCGAGCCGCTCCTGCGCGTCGATCTGCTGTGCCCAGAGCCGCTCGGCGATCTTCGTGGGTTGGGAACCGATCTCCTCGTCGAAGGAGTCACCGAGGGAATGCGCGGGATCGGTGGACATCACCAGCGTCCGGAGGCCGGCATCGGCCGCGCGGACCGCGGTGGCCGCGGCGACGGTCGTCTTGCCCACACCGCCCTTCCCGGTGAACAGGAGGACCCGCATCCCTCAGCCCATCTCCACGCGCCGCTTGAGCCGCTCCAACGCGTTCTCGATGACCCGCTTGGCCCCCTCCGTCCGAACGAACCCGGGCACGAGGATGCCGATCTCGACGGCGAGTCGATACGTCACCTTCGTCTGGGCGTCGGAGATCTCGTTCAGGAGGTACTCCCCGCGGATGTCGCGGATCGCTCCGCGCGCCTCCTTCGTCGTCCAGGACAGACCGGTGTCGCCGGGGGCGTAGCGGTAGGACAAGGTGTAGGTGGCCTTCCCCAGCACCGGCACGTCGACCTCGAACGCGACCTCCCGGGCGCGGCCGCCCTCGCCGCGCTCACGGATCTGCGCGGTGCGCACCTCCGCCCACTCCGGGTAGGCCTCGTAGTCCTCGAGGACCTCCATCACGTCCTCCAGGGGTGCCTCGATGACGATCGATCCCTCCGCGTGCTCCATCGGCCGGAATCCTAGCGGGGGGATGTCTCAGCGGCTGTTGACCGTCACGATCGACATCGCCAGGAGCGACACGGAGACCATGACGAGGGCGACGGTCGCCCACAGGAGGGCGCGCGACGAGACGAACGGCGACCCGCCATCGGCGATCCGATAGGCCTCGACGGCCGACCCGAGGTAGAGCACCATCGCGGAGCCGAGCAGGAGGACGACCACGCCGAAGACCGCCGGGCTCGACACCCCCGACAGCACGATCACGAGCGCGAGCCCGAACGAGAGGACGAACAAGGTGCCTCGGGCGATGCCGTCGGGGGCCCGGCCGGCCTTCGCGTGCCCGACACCGGGGAACGTGAGCGACCACAGGAAGGCGTCGCGAGGCGAGATGGTCGGAGCCGCCCGCTCCTCCCGCAGGAGCTGACCGAACGAGGTGCCGCAGACGCCGCAGAGGTCCAGGGCGATGTCGTTCTGGGACCCGCAGGTCGGACAGGGCCACGTGGGCGTCGCCGGCTCCACGCGCTCCGTCGGCCCCACTCCCTCCGCTCCTTCCTGCGGCCGCGCGACGAGAGGAACGGTGGCCGTGACCGGCTCCGGGGTCGTCGTTCGCAGGGAGGTGAAGCATTGACCGCACCACTCGGCATCCGCGCTCACCAGCGCGTTGCAGCTCGGACAGCGGCGATCCTCCACGGAGCAAGGGTACCGTCGAGGCCACGCCCTCCTGGGAGGTCCGCCGGGAGGAACGAGATGCCGCGCTACGCGACGGTGGCTTCGCGGAGCCATCCCGCGAGGCGTTCTGCGACCCGTGTCCACGTGTGCTCGCGTTCGACACGGGCACGGCCCGCCTTCCCGAGCCGCCGCGCGTACGCGGGATCCTCCAGGAGGGTCGCGACGGCGTCCGCCACCCCGCTCACCTCGGTGCCGTCGACGAGCAGCCCGGTCTCCCCGTGCACGAGCGCTTCGCGGGAGCCGCCGGAGTCGCCGACGACCACCGGGCGACCACACGCGGCCGCCTCGATGAAGACGTTCCCCCACCCCTCCACCTCGAGTCCGGCCAGGCGCGTCCGGCACGGCATCGCGAAGACGTCGCCGACGGCGTAGTAGCGAGGGAGGTCCTCCTCGGCCACCTCGCCCACGAACGTGACGGAGCGTGTCGGCGCGTGCTCGGCGAGGCCCCGGAGGGTCGACTCGTAGGGGCCCGAGCCGACGATCAGCAGCCCCGCCTCCGGTACCCGTCGTTGGATCGAACGCATCGCCCGGATCAACACATCCTGACCCTTCCGCGGGACCAAGCGGCTCACGCAGACGATCAGCGGCCGGTCGCCCAACCCGTGGCGTTCCCTGATGTCGGCGGTGGGCAGATCCGGGCGGAACCGCTCGACATCGGCTCCCGGATGGAGCACCGAGACCGGCACGTGCTTCGGGACGGCGGTTCGGACGCGGCGGGAGATGAACTCGCTGCACCCCGCCACCCGGGACGCAGGGGCCGTCATACGCTTCATCACGGCGTGGGCGACCGGCACCGTCGACAGCCAGTAGTCGAAGCCGTGCGCGAGGACGACCGACGGCGTGCCGCGCTCCTTGAGCCGGGACCCCGTCAGCGCGAGCGGGAACGCGTCGCCGAACAGCACCACCTCCGCGCCCGATCGATCGACCTCCGCTTCCAGCCTGCGCATCACGCCGGGCGACGGCCAGACGAATCGCCGGCGTTCGCGGACCACGGTGAACGGCACCGACGCGTCGAAGCGCTCGGATCCCTCGCACGCCGGAGCGATGACCGAGATCCGGTCGGGTGGGAGCTCCCGGCAGAGCGATCCGAGCGTTCGTTGGATGCCGCCGACCCTGGGGGGAAAGTCGTTCGTCACGACGAGGGTCCTGGGGATATCCACCGGACGGATATCCTCCCAGAGCAGGGTCGATGAGGGAGGTGCCGCAACGGCAACGACACGACCGGAGGAGCGGGAGCTCGCTCCCGCCTTCGCGGTGCTCTCCGGGTGGCGCATCACCACGGTCAGGGGTTCCGACGCCCGATCGTGGCTCCACGACCTGGTGACGGCGGACGTCGAGGGCCTGCCCGATCGGGGCTCCCGGCGAAGTCTCCTCCTCACCCCCACCGGTCGGATCCGCGCCGACTTCCACATCGCCGCGGTGGACGATTCCTACCTCCTTCTCCAGGCACCGGACCAACCCGAGCGGGTGGACGTGATCCTGCGGCCGTACGTGTTGTCGTCCGACGTGGAGGTGGCCGACGTCGGCACCCGCTCCGAGGTGGTGGCCGT
>JBOGVC010000131.1:0-4902 GCA_050695275.1 Actinomycetota bacterium
GGCCTCTCCTACGCCGTGGGTATCGACGGCGTCAGCATCTGGATGCTCCTGCTCACGACGTTCCTGTTCCCCGTCTCGATCCTCGCGTCCTGGACGATCACGAAGGACGTTCGTCGCTTCCTCGCGGCGATCCTCGTGCTCGAGACCGCGGTGATCGGCACGTTCCTCGCCCTCGATCTGCTGCTGTTCTTCCTGTTCTTCGAGGCCCTCCTCGTCCCGATGTATCTGCTGATCGGCGGGTGGGGCGGCCAGCGCCGCATCTACGCCGCGGTCAAGTTCTTCCTGTTCACCATGGCGGGCTCGGCGTTCCTGCTGGTCGCGATCCTGTTCCTGTACGCGCAGCAGGAGGGCCCCCGGCTCTTCGGCTACGCCGCGATGATGAACGCGGCAGCCGAGGTGCCGGTCACGACGGCCCGATGGCTGTTCCTGGCGTTCTTCGTCGCGTTCGCCGTGAAGGTGCCGCTGGTGCCGCTCCACACCTGGCTCCCCGATGCGCACACCGAGGCCCCGACGGCCGGCTCCGTGTTGCTCGCCGCGCTCCTGTTGAAGGTCGGGACCTACGGGTTGATCCGCTTCAACCTGATGCTGTTCCCGGAGGCCTCGAAGTACTTCGCGACCTTCGTCGGCGTGATCGCCGTGATCGGGATCGTCTACGGCGCGGTGAACGCCCTGGTCCAGACCGACATCAAGCGGCTCGTCGCGTACTCCTCCGTCTCCCATCTGGGCTTCGTCGTGTTGGGGGTGTTCGCGTTCACCCAGCAAGGGGTCACCGGGGGAGTGCTGCAGATGGTGAACCACGGTCTCGCCACCGGCGCCCTGTTCCTGCTGGTGGGGATGGTCTACGAGCGGACGCACACCCGCGACCTCGACAGCATGGGCGGGCTCGCCTCGGTGATGCCGTGGCTGATGGGGGCGTTCCTGTTCACCGTGTTCGCCTCCGCCGGGCTGCCGGGACTGAACGGGTTCGTCGGGGAGTTCCTGGTGATCGTGGGCACGTTCGCCGTGAGCACCTGGTTCGGGGCGCTCGCAGCGACCGCCGTGGTGCTCGCAGCGATCTACCTCCTCTGGTCGTACCAACGGATGGCGTTCGGGCCGGTGCGGGAGGAACATCGGCTCCTGCCCGATGTGAGTCTCCGCGAAGTCGTGGTGCTGGCGCCTGTGCTCGCCCTGCTCCTGGTCTTCGGTGTGGCGCCGAAGCTGCTGACGGATCGCATCGACCCGGCCACCGAGGCAGTGATCGCGCGCGTGTCGCCGACACACCTCACCGACGTTGGAGTCCCACCCGATTTCCGGGCGGGGGAGCCCGGACCCGTGGGCGAGGAGAACCCATGATCGGGCAGGCCGTCCTGCCGACCCCGGAGCTCGTGTTCGAGCCGCTGCTGCCGGAGCTCGTGCTCGTGGTGTTCGCGATGACGGGACTGCTCTACGAGGCGCTGGCGAAGCGGGCCGAGGCCATCGTCCACCTCTCGATCGGGCTCGCGGGCGTCGTCCTGGCCGGTGCGACCAGCCTCTGGCTCTGGGACTGGGACGGGCCGGCCACGGTGCTGGGCGACGCGGTGTCGGCCGACCGTTTCGCCGTCCTGGCGCGACTCCTGCTGCTTGCCGTCGCCGCGCTCGGACTGCTCCTCGGCCACCAGTACTTCGCCAGATCCGGCGACGAGCAACGAGGTGAGTTCACACCGTTGCTCCTGTTCGCGACGTCGGGGATGACGCTGATCGTCGCGTCGGCGGACCTGATCCTCATGTTCCTCGCCCTCGAGATCCTGTCCCTCGCGCTCTATGTGCTCACCGGTCTCACCGGTCGCCGGGCGGCGAACGAGGGCGCGATGAAGTACTTCCTGCTCGGCGCGTTCAGCTCGGCGTTCTTCCTCTACGGCGTGGCCATGGCCTACGGGGCGACAGGGACCACCAAGATCGCGGCGATGGCGGTCGCCCTCACCGGTACCGGGGACGCCCAGGCCCTCGCCGTGCTTGGCTTCGCGCTGCTGGCGGTGGGGTTCGCGTTCAAGGTCTCCGCGGCCCCCTTCCATATGTGGACGCCGGACGTGTACCAGGGAGCACCCACGCCCATCACCGCCTTCATGTCGGCCGCGACGAAGGTCGCCGCGTTCGGCGCGTTGATCCGCGTCCTGGACGTCGCGTTCCAGGCGCTCGCCTGGGACTGGGCCCCGGTCGTCTGGGGGCTCGCGGCCGCTTCGGTCGTGATCGGGAGCATCCTCGCGATCGCGCAGACGAACGTGAAGCGGATGCTCGCGTACTCGAGCATCGCGCACGCCGGGTTCATCCTCACCGGGCTCACGGCGGCAGGCTCGGCCGGGATCCGGGCCGCGATGTTCTACCTGGTGGCGTACGCCGCGATGACCGTGGGCGCGTTCGGCACGGTGATGGTGGTGTCCGGTCGCGGGGAGGAGCGGACCCGGATCGGCGACTACACCGGCCTCGCCCGCACGAACCCGATCGCGGCCGCTCTCATGACGCTCTTCCTGCTCTCGCTCGCCGGGATCCCCCCGACCGCGGGGTTCATCGCCAAGGTGAACGTCTTCTCGGCCGCGATCGACGCCGGCTACTGGGTCCTCGCGCTGATCGGGGTGCTGGCGAGCGTCGCGGCCGCCTTCTTCTATCTTCGGGTGATCGTGCTGATGTACATGCAGGAGCCGGAGACTGCGCCTTCGATGGCTGCGGGAAGCGGCGCGACGAACAGCCCCGCGATGGGAGCCATCCTGGCGGTCCCGGCGGTTGCGACGCTGGTCCTCGGCGTGTTCCCCGGGGTGATCGTGGGCATCATCGAGGAAGCCTCGGTGCTGCGATGGTGACGACGCCGACGATCGCGAACAGGATGGTGTCATGAGTCGGCGCGTGATCCCCGGTCTGGAATCGCCCGACTCCGTGCTGGAATCGGAGGTCCGGACGCGCCTCGACCGCGTGGAGGAGGCGCTCCACAAGGCCCTCGAGGAAGCCGACTCCCAGCTCCTGTCCGCCACCGCGAACTACCTCCTCGAGGCCGGCGGGAAGCGGTTCCGTCCGATGCTCGCGTTGCTGTCGGGGTACTTCGGCGACCCGGCGGACCCCCGGCTGATCCCCGCCTCGGTGTCGCTCGAGCTCGTCCACGTGGCCACGCTGTACCACGACGACGTGATCGACGAGGCCGAGACCCGCCACGGGGTCCCGGCAGCGAACGTCCGCTGGGACAACACCGTCGCGATCCTGACCGGGGACTATCTGTTCGCTCGCGCGTCCGAGGTCGGCGCCGACCTGGGTCCCGACGTCTGCCGCATCCTCGCGCAGACGATCGCCGTGCTCTGCGACGGCCAGATCCGGGAGGTCGATGCCTCCCGCCGCCTCGACCAGACCGAGGCCAACTACCTTGAGGTGATCCGGCGCAAGACGGGCGCGCTGATCGCGGCCTCGTGCCGGCTGGGCGCGATGATGTCGGACGCGCCTCCCGAGCACGTGGACATCCTCGAGGCGTTCGGGGAATCGCTCGGCCTGGCCTTCCAGCTCTCGGACGACATCATGGACATCACCTCCACGCAGATCGAGCTCGGCAAGGAACCGGGCGTCGACATGAAGGAGGGCGTCTACACCCTGCCCGTGCTCCACGCCCTCCGGACGTCCCCCGATCGGGAGGAGCTCGCGGGGATCCTGAGCACGGGTGTGCACGGCGACACCCTCGACCGCGCGCTCGAGATCGTCTCGGGCGGCGACTCGATCGAGCACGCCCGGGCGGCCGTGCGAGACGAGGTCGCTCGCGCCGTGGCCCTCGTCGAGCGGCTCCCGGCGGGGCCCGCGCAGCATGCATTGGTGCAGCTCGCACGGTTCCTCTCGGCGCGCTGCGGGGCCGACGGATCGACCGGCGATACGGCCTCGGACGGGGCCCCAGGGAGCGAGGGGGATCCTGCTAGGATCCGCGCTCGGGAAGACTTTCACAAGCGTGCCTGACTACTACTCGTCCTACGGTGTCGTGCTGGCGGTCGTGGCCGCGGGAGCGATCCTCGTCGCGGTGGCGTTCACGGCCGCGAAGCTGATCGCGCCCCACCGTCCGCTTCCCGCCAAGCTCACCACGTACGAGTGCGGGATCGACCCTGTCGGCGAGGGCTGGTCGCAGAGCCAGATCCGCTACTACGTCTTCGGGTTCCTCTTCGTGATCTTCGATGTCGAGGCCGTGTTCCTCTTCCCGTGGGCACGGGTCTTCGAGAGCCTCGGCTGGGCGGCGGTGGTCGAGATGGGCATCTTCATCGCGATCCTCGCCACCGGCCTCCTCTATGCCTGGCGCAAGGGGGTCGTCCGATGGGCCTGATCACCGAGAAGACCCCGCTTCCCAAGATCCAGCCGGTCAAGTTCCTGCTGAACTGGGGCCGGCGCTACTCCCTGTGGGTGATGAACTTCGGCCTTGCGTGCTGCGCGATCGAGCTGATCGCCACGTCGACCTCCAAGCACGACTTCATCCGGCTCGGCGTGATCCCGTTCGCCCACGGCCCGCGCCAGGCGGACCTCCTCGTCGTGGCCGGAACGCTCACCGACAAGATGGCCCCCGCGCTCAAGCGCGTCTACGACCAGATCCCGGATCCCAAGTACGTGATCTCGTTCGGCTCCTGCTCGAACTGCGGCGGTCCCTACTGGGACTCCTACTCGGTCACGAAGGGCGTCGACCAGATCGTGCCCGTCGACGTCTACGTGCCCGGCTGCCCGCCCCGCCCCGAAGCCCTGCTGCACGGGATCGTGAAGCTGCAGGAGAAGATCAAGGACGAGGACATCCAGGAGAAGTGGGCGAGTGGCCACAGCGCTGTCTCCTGAGGACGTGGAGTCGCGCCTGCGGGCGCGCTTCGGCCAGGACGTCCTCGCGTTCGAGGAGCAGCACGGGCACGCCGTCGCGACCGTCGGCGTCGATCGGTACCGCGAGGT
>JBOGVC010000132.1:0-10295 GCA_050695275.1 Actinomycetota bacterium
CGGAAGGAGCGCTCGACATGCGGAAGATGGGGATCCTGGCAGCTTCGGTGGCTCTGTCGCTGGCCATCTCGATCGCGGGCCTCGGAGGGCACGGGACCGGGCCCGCCCTCGCGGGCGGCTTCAGGGCGGTCCGCGTCGCATCGGGGCTGGCGAGCCCCGTCGGCTTCACGTTCACGCCCGGAGGCCGACTCGTCTACCTGGAGCGGCACACGGGATGGCTCCGCTTCCGCAACCTCCAGACCGACGCGGACGTGCGCGTTCACCGTGTCCTCAGCGTCAACTCGGACGGGGAGCGGGGCGCGCTCGGGGTTGCGGTCCATCCGTCATGGCCCGCGAAGCCGTTCGTGTACGTCTTCGTGACCCGGAACACCCCCAAGGGTCTCCGGAATGAAGTTCTGCGGATCAAGGTGGAGAACGACGACGGGGTCGGGGTGAAGCGGCTCCTGTCCGTGGCCGCCGGTCCGGCGAGCAACCACAACGGCGGACGGATCGCGTTCGGGCCCGACGGCAAGCTCTACGTCGTGATCGGCGACAACGCCGACCCGTCCAACTCCCAGGATCTGACCCGCAACTTCCGCGGCAAGATCCTCCGCGTGAACCGGGACGGATCGATCCCGGCCACGAACCCGTTCGACTCGAGGATCTGGGCCTACGGCATCCGGAACTCGATCGGGTTCGCCTTCGACCCGCGGAACGATCGCCTTTGGGAGTCGGAGAACGGCCCGGGCTGCAACGACGAGGTGAATCGCATCGCGACGGGCGGCAACCACGGGTGGGGGCCGAGCCAGAACTGTCCCGAGACGAACAACAGCGGCCCGACCCCCCGGATCCAGCCGAAGCACACGTTCGTCCAGACGGTGGGACTCACGGGGCTCGCCTTCTGCGACGCCTGCAGACTCGGTTCGGCGTTCAACGGCGACCTCGTGGTCGGTGCCGTGAACGACGGACGGATCCGACGGTTCGACCTGAACGTCAACAGGAACGCGTTCGATGGGGGTCCGGTGCTCGTCCTCGACCATCCCGGGCCGGTCCTCTCGATCGAGGCCGCACCGAACGGCCGACTGTACTTCAGCGACTTCGATGCGATCTACCGCCTCGCCCGAGCCTGAGGGAGCCTGGCGCCCCTCGCGCGGAAACCCCTCCACGGGGTACGCTCCACGGGAACGATGGCGGAGGTCGGAAGCGGCGGCCCCGTCGAGGACGGCCCGAGAGGTTCGGCATGGACATCGGCCTTCCCAAGCGCGTGATCGAGATCGAGCCGGCATCGCTGCCGGTGCCTGAGCCCGCGCCCATCCTCGAGCCATCCGTCGATCCCCTGCCGGAGCCGAGTCCGGCGCCGGTCACGGAACCTGCGCCCGAGCGCGTTCCGGATTCGACCCCGGCCACGACCACGACCACGACCACGACGAACAGCCGATGAGGACCGCGACCTCCGTCGTCCGGGGTCTCCCCGTCGAGGTCGAGGTCGAACCGATCCTCGCCTGGCGTTCGTGGACGCTGACCGGTCGGCGCGACGGGGAGGGCCTCCTGCTCCGACCGGTCACGGCCGGGTCGCGGGCGTGGCGACCCCGCGAAGTGGCCCAGGCCACGTGCCGGCTCGCCTGGTCGCACGAGGCGCCCAACGCCGATTGCAGCTGCGGCCTCCACGCGACCCGAGACCTCGACTACCTGCGGCGGACACGCTGCCCCGCCGTCCTCGGTCGCGTGGCGCTCTGGGGGCGGGTGATCGAACACGAGCACGGTTTCCGAGCCCGGTTCGCCTATCCGCAGCGCGTGCGCCTGATCTGCCAGTTCTGCTTCTGGCAGGAGAGCGCGGCCGCCTCCAAACCCGACGTCGTGTCCTGGTACGCGAGGGACCTGCTCGTGCCGATGTGCGTGCACCATCTGGGCGTGGCGGAGGCGAACGGCATGCGACCCCGTCGGATCCTGCCGGCCGCGCTCGTCGATCTCCGGCTGCGCGAGACCTACGCCGTGGATCCGCTGGCGATCGCGAGCTGACCGGCTAGCGCTCGTCCTTCGGGAAGACCACCGAGAACGAGGATCCGTCGACCGCGATCTCCGTGCCCTGAAGCTCCGCGAGCCGCACGGCCAGACTCATCTCGGAGGTGATCGTGGCGGGGATGCGGTTGTCGTCTTCGACGGAGACACGGGCACCCGCGCCGACATCCCGCACCCGCACCACGATCGCCGCGCCCGCTCTCGTTCGATCCCGTGCGGCGTCGAGCATCCCCTCGACGATCTGCCGGGCCCGGACCGGATCCACGAGGGCGCTGACACGGTCCGCGTCGAGGCGGACGAGGCGATCCTCGAGATGCGTCGCGTCCTCCAACGTGGTCGTGAGGAGCGCCTCCAGATCGGTGCGCCGAGGCTTCAACGGCAGCGACCCGTCGATGATGCGCTGCACGTCGTGGAGATCCGCGGCGAGCTGATCCAATCGGCGGAGCGAGGACGACAGCTGACGGAGCACGGACTTCCCCTCGCTCGACTGCGTGGTCGCCTGCAAGGTGAGCGTCAGGCCGGAGGCACGGGTCAGCGGGGAGCGGAGGCTCCGCGCGATGGCGGCCCGCAGATCCATCTCCGTCTCGGACTCCTCCTCCACCTCGGGCTTCGTCCCGGTGAGCTTGCGGCTCACGTTGAGTCCCAGACGATGGCGGAAGAGGCTCTCACCCTCGGCGGCCTGCTCCTCGAAGCCGCGTGTCCGTTCCTCGGCCACGCGCGCTCGCGACTCGGCTGCTTCGACACGGGCCTCGAGCGCCTGCAGCAGCTCCTCCAGCGGACTTGCACCGGCGACGGGTCGTCCCTCGGCGCGAGCGGCTCGTTCCTCCGCCTCCTTGGCCCGAGCGGTGGCCTCCGCGAGCCGTTCCCTGAGCTCGGCCGTCCCCGCGTCGTCCCGCGTCGAGTCGCGCTTCCTCCGTCTCATGCGCAGCTCCGCGATCGTCCGCTCTGTGGACGGACGGTCGCCCCCCTGCGGGCTCTGCGAGCGGACGGTCCGAGTTCGCACGAGGCGAGAGAGCCCTGCCGGCTCAGCGGTGTGTTCCTGACTGACTGCATGAAGTTGCAATACTGCGCCCTCGGCCGATCCGGGGGCAACCCCTCGAGGCCGAGGACCCCTCAAGCGCCGAGGCGGCGGGGCCGATACGGGAACCCTGGCATCCGCACCAGGGACTGGGGTCGGCATGAGGGGGATCCGGAGATATCTGACGGCAGGCGCCGCAGCGGCGCTCACGCTCGTCGTGTTCGCCGGTGCGGTCCCCGCTGCGGCCTCCGAGGTGAGCGACGCGATCCGCGCGAACAAGCGGGTGAGCCGTCAGATCGACGAGCTCGCACGAGAGTCGAGGGAACGATCCCGGGCACTCAGCCGAGCGGCGGTAGCCGCGCAGCGCGAGAACGAAGCACGCCCGGGGCTGCAGACCCTCACCGTCCTCCGTCATTCCCGGAGGAACGAGCGCCGGTTCAACGCCTGGACCGACCGCCGTCTCGGGGTCCTCACCGCGACCCGCGACGACTTGCAGTCCTGGCTCGCCACCTGGGGGATCTTCCGGGTGTGCCCGGTGGACGCTCCGCGCTTCATCCATGACGACTTCGGCGAGATCGTGACCGTGGAGGGCGTGGAGCCCCACGTCCACATGGGCAGTGACATCGAAGCTCCCACCTGGACGCCGATCCGCGCACCGTTCGACGGCACCGCGTCCTCGTCGTACTCGCCGCTGGGTGGCTATCAGGTGTACGTCCGGGGCGATCTCGGCTACGTGTTCAACGCCCACCTGATCGCCTACGGCGATCTCGGCTGGGTCCGCGCGGGCACGATCATCGGCTACGTCGGGTCCACCGGTGACTCGACCGCCCCCCACTCTCACTTCGAATGGCACCCGTGGCACGGGCGCGCGATCGACCCGTACTACCTCCTCAGCCTGGTCTGCGACTGAGCCCTCGCACTTACCGACCGTTCTCGGAGAAGTGCTGGTAGTCCTTCTCAGATGTCCAGTCGCCGCCCCACTCCCAGCCGCGAGCGCGGAACGCCCACCAGACCGAGTCGCCGTGGTAGATCATGCCGCGGCGTCGATCGGTCCTGTCCACGTAGGGAGCGCCGTTCCACGGTGAGACCCCGCCGCTCCACACGTAGGGGTTCTCCACGGGGTTGATGTCGATCGCGCGGCCGTAGGCGTGCTGTGACCAGACGCCTGGTTGCCCGGCGCGCCAGCGGCAGTTGAAGGCCGAAGTGTTGTCGTGCTCCATCGACGTGCGATCGTCGGCTCCGTAGTAGTCCACGACACGCATCCGGCGGATGGGGTAGGAGATCCTGTAGAGCTTGCCGAAGATGCCTGCGACCCGCCTCGCCTCACGCCGGTGGACGACGAGCCGTCCCCTGTGTGCCTCCCGGTCGAACCCCCAGTACCGGAGCACGATCAGCCGGAGCTTCCTGAGGGGCACGGGACACCCCGGGCGCCACGAGACACCCTTCATCCACGCCCGGAGGCCGTGGGGCAGACGCGTGATCGTGGCGACGTAGTCGGGTCGGGCGAGAGCGGCTGCCGGAGAGAGCGCGGCCGAACGGGGGGGAACGGCGGACCGGGCGAAGGTGGCCGGCGCGCTGGTGATCAGGATCGAGGCCGCGAGGGCGAACAGGAGGATCCGGCGCACGTCGTTCAGCGTACCCGCCGCCGGCTCAACGCCACTGGCGCGTGTCGTCCTCGCCGGTGGCGCGCTTGCTGTCCACCGCGCGACTCAGGCGGGCCCGGAGGTTCACCCCTTCGTCATCGGGGTCCACCGCGAACCCGTTCGTGGGATCGTCCGCGGTGTCCGTCGAGGCGTCCACGCCCTTCTTGAGCAGGAGCAGCTCAGCACTCAGCGCCGCGCTCCGCTCCTCCGAGGCCTGCACCCGTTCGAGCGCGGCCGCGAGCTCCGAGCGGAGCCGGCTGTCGTCGGCGGGTGCCGGCGCATCGCCGCGGTCGCGGGCGAACCGCAGCTCCGCCTGTGCGTTCTCGGCCTCCGCGTACGCGTGGCGAGCTCGCAGCTCCGTCTGCTCGAGACGCTTCTCGAGCTCGAGGATCTCGGCCTCGAGCGCGGGAACGCGGGCGTCGTCGGCGGCGACCGGGGTCACCAGATCGGACGGAACGGCGGCGGCTCGCTCGGCGGCTCGCTCGGCGGCCAACCGCGCGGCCTCCTCAGCCCGGGCCAGCGCCTCCTTGGACTCCGTGACGCTCGCCTCGAGCTCCGCGGCACGCCGGGTCGCATCCTGCAGCTCACCCTCGAGGGCGGCGATCCTCGCCGAGCCGTCGCTGCTCGCGGTGTCTCGGGCGGACAGATCGGCACGAGCGGCCTCGAGCTCTTCACGTCCCGTGCGCAGCTGCTCCTCGATCGTGCGGATCCGCTCGTCCTTCTCCACGACCTCCTGCTGCTTCGAGGCGAGCTGCTGCTCGGTGGTGCGGAGGGCCTCGCCCTGACTCGAGCTCGCGGCCTCCAGGCGCGCCTCCAGGTCGGTGGCCTTCGACTCGGCGGCGGCCAGCCGGTCGCGGGCCTCTCGGAGCACGGTCGTGTGCTCTTCGAGCTCGGATTCGAGCGTGGCGACCCGCGAGGCGTCCTCGCCGCGGCGGCGCTCATGCTCCCCCTCGAGCTCTGCGATCAACGTGCGGAGGGAATCGACCTCCTGCTGGTTCGCGCTCACGCCTGCTTCTCGCCGATCGACCTCCTGCCGGAGCTCGGACAGCTCCTGCTGGAGATGCGCGACGGTCGCCTCGCGCTCCGCGAGACGTTCTTCGGCGTCCGCGATCCTCGCTCGAGCCTCCTCGGCTTTCGCCTGGACCTCGTCGGCTTGCGCCTGCGCTGCGGCCACCTTCGTCTCGGCGTCCCGGAAGCGGGCGTTCGCGTCCTCGCTCCGGGCATCGAGCTCGTTCCGCGCCGCGTCCAGCAGGGCGACGACGTCACGGAGCTCCTGGTCCTTTGCCTCCAGCTCCTGCGCGGTCCGGGCGCCAGCCGCGCGGAGCGCCTCCAGCTCCTCCGTCCCGGCGGAGACCAACTGCTCGCGCTGCGACAGCTCGTGCCTGGCGGTCCCGAGCTCTTGGCGAGCCGACTCCAGCTGCTCACGGACCCCGTGCAGCTCCTCCTCCGCCCGCCGCTTCTCGGACTCATGGCCGGCGACGGCGGTCTTCAGGGCCTCCAGCTCCTCCGTGCTCGCGGACACCAGGTGCTCGCGCTGCGACAGCTCGTCCCTGATGGTTCCGAGCTCCTGGCGCGCTGCCTCGAGCTGCTGCCGGGCCTCCCCCATCTCCTCGTCTTTGCGACGCGCCTCCGTCTCGTGCTCCGCGACGCCGGCCTTCAGCGCCGCCAACTCCTCGGCGATCACGGAGGACGACGCCTCCTTCAGGAGCATCTCGTCACGAACCGCGGTCAGCTCGTCCTGCATCCGGGTCACGGCTTCGTCGCGCTCGGTGACACGGGCGTCGGCGCGGGCGGCTTGCTCGGTCGCGTCCGCGAGGGTCGACTTCAGCTCGGTGATCTCGCCGGACTCTTCCAGGAGGCGGAGCTCGAGGTCGGCGGCCCGCTCCTCCGCGCCCGTCAGACGCGCGCGCGCTTCCTCCAGCACCCCGCGGTGCTCGACCAACCTCGATTCCAGCATCTCGACCGTCCGGTCCCGATCCTCCTTCTGCGCCTTCAGATCACGGGTCGCGGACTCCATCTCGAACAGCGTGGACCGCAGGGTCGCGAGCTCCTTCTCCGCGTCGGTCGCCTTCGCCTCCACCTCGGCCCGAACCGCGGTCACGCGAGCTTCGGCCTCCGCGCGGATCGCCGTCTCCCGCGACTCGACCTCGGCCGCGGCGGCGGTCGCCTCACGCTTCGCCTGCTCGAGGTGGTCGCGGGTTTCCTCCAGCTCTCGCCGCGCATCGTCCAGGCTGGCGTGGGACCGTGCGACCTCGCCGTCGGCCACCTCCAACCGCTCGAGCAGCTCCGTCTCCCGACTCTCCGCCGTCGAGGCCAGCACCTGCAGCTCTTTCGCCGACGCCTCCGCCTCGGCCGCCCGTGCGAGCAGGCTGGTGCGCTCGCCCTCGGCCTCTGAGGCGCGGGTCTCCAGCTCGGTCAGCCGTTGCTTCAATCCTTCTGCGGCGCTGCCGGCGTCCTTGGCCATCTCCTGGATCCGCGTCTCCAACGAGTGGGATCGGGCGTCCGCCTCCGCCGCCTTGGTGGTGGCTTCATCGAACCGGGACTCCAGGCCCGCGGCGCGGGCGACGGCCTCGTCGCGCTCTCGGATGGCTTCGGCGGAGCGATCCCGTGCCTCCACGAGGCCGCGCTCCAACTCGGTCACTCTCGCCTCGGCCTGCACGAGGCGCGCAGCAGCCTCGCCCTTGTCGCTCTCGACGTCACCGATCAGCCGTTGCCGTTCGCCTTCCAGGCTGGCCAGCCGTGCATCGGCGGACGCCAGCGCCGCGGTCGCTTCCCTCGCGATGGATTCAGATTCCGCACGCGCACGCTCTGCCTCGACGAGGGCGCCCTTCGCTTCGTCGAGCGCAGGGCGCAGATCCTCGACCGCCGAACCGGCATCCTGCGACGAGATCGTCGCCTGCAGCTCGTCCGTGGTCGTCTGGAGGGCCTCCGTGGTCGCTCGCAGGGCTTGGACCTCCGCCGTCGCACGATCGCGGTCCGCCTCGGTGCTCCGCAGCTGCTCCTCGAGCGTCCTGATCAGGTCGTCCGCTTGCTTCGACGCTCCCGTCGGGGCGTCCATCAGCTTCTCTCGGAGCGTCGTGACCTCGCTCTCGGCCCGCACCGCTCGGTCCAGGAGCTCCTGTGCGCGACGGTTGGCTTCCTGCGCGGCCTCCGAGGCCCCCGAGACGTCCCCGGACCGGGCTTCGGCTTCGACCGCCCTCGCGGCGGTCTCTCGGAGCTGCACCTCGAGCGACCGGATGCGGTCGACGGTCTCGTCCGCCTGTTCGCTGAGCTGCTCGCGGAGCTGCGTGATCTGGTCGTCGCGGGCCGCGATCAGTCGACGAACCTTCTCGTCGTCCACCGCGCCACTGCCCTGACGTGCGAAGCCCATGCCCTCACGCTTGCCGAACCGCCCAGCCCGCTGCATCGCGAAGGACACGACGGTCATCAGGAGCGCGACGGCCGCGAGTCCCCCGGCGACGGGCTGCACGAGCCCCCACGGCTGGCCGGCGGCCTCCACGATCGGCGCGTACGTCTGCACGAGCTCGACGGCCGCGCTGGGGGGGCTGTCCGCACCGAGCCGGAGCGGCGTGTAGATGTCGAGGAGTCCGCCGTCGGTGGACGGCGCGAGCGACGTCGTCTTCCCGTCATCAACCGCCAGTCCGATCGAACGATCGTTCCCGCCGCGGGTTCCGGTCTGCTCCCCCGTCGATGAGAAGATCAGCGTTCCGTCTGCGGACCAGATGCGCACCGTGCTCGTGCGATCGTCGAGGATCTGCGCCTGGACGATCTGCTGGAGGGCGTCCGATGCCTCTTCCGACATCGGCTCGCGGACGTCGGCCGCCGTCAATTCTGGCGCGAGCTCCTTCTTGACGACGGACGCCGCGACCTTGCCGGCCGCCCTCACACCGCTCTCGAGCCCAGAGGACTTCAGGTACCAGGCGCCCGCGGCGAGGGCCGCGGACAGCACGGTGATACCGATCCACATGACCGGCCGGCCGACGGAGAACTGCTTGTTGGACGCCACCACTCCTCCTCGGAGAACGGCTGGAGGGACCGTTCCCTGGTCAACACCCCTTCCTTCGGCAGGGCCGGACGCCAACCTGAGGGCCCAACCAGGGGATGCCCTTCCCCCCGACCGGGGGATATCTCGTGCTCGAGGGGATCGGAAGCCGGAGAAGGAGTGTGCCGGGGCGGTGTGCCGAGTTCCCGACGTCCGCAGGCCTACTCGTAGGGCTCCTCGGGAGGGGCAACGTCGGCCACGGTGACAGCGGCGAGCACGGGCACGTCGCCGTCAACGGACTCGAACCGCCCTGTGACGGTGACCCAGCGATCGAGAGCGGGGAGACCTCCGTGCACGCCGATCACCCGGATCACGACCGGGACCGCGTCCGCGGCGCAGCACGCGATCTGATAGCGCGCGAGCCGGAAGCCGTCGACCTCCCGGCCCGCGACGAAGCCCGTAAGTCGGAGCGACGCCCCGTTGAAGCTCTCCCCCGATCGTTCGAAGGCACGCTGCCCGAACTCGAGGAGCGTCATCGTGACGGGCGGCCCGTCCGCCGGAAGCCGCCGGAAGACGGGCGCCCCCGCTCGGATGTCGACCGCCGCGGCTCGCCCCACCCCGTAGCTTCCGAGCGTCGGAGGCGCGACCAGCAAGAGCGCCGCGATCGGCGCCAGGAGCAGCCATCCCGCGCGGTCGCCGCCCGGCTCATGGCCGTGCGCATCGGGAACCCGGTCGCGTCGGAGAACCGCGACGAGGGTCACGAGCCCGAGCACCACGACAACGATGCCGGCGATCGCGAGCCACGGACCCATCTCGACCCTGACGTACCGTCGGTAGGTCCCGGTCACGGTGAGGCGCAGGAGCACCGCGCCGACCAGCAAGCTGATCGTCCCTCCGGCGGCGCTCAGAGCAACCACCACGCCACGAGCGCGCTCGAGAGCACCGCGACGACGAACGTGAGCGGCGCGAAACGGACCGCGAACGCTCGCCCGAACGTCCCCGCCTGCAGGGCGATCAGTTTCACGTCGACCATCGGGCCCACGACGAGGAACGTGAGCCGGGCGCCGAGGGAGAACTGGGTGAGGCTCGCGGCGACGAACGCGTCGGCCTCCGAGCAGAGCGCCATCGCGACCGCGAGGACCGCCAGGGCGACGTACGCGAACGGACCCGAATCGGCGACGGCGTCCAGCACGGCCCGGGGAACCACCGTCTGCAACGTAGCGGCTGTCGCGGCGCCGATGATCAGGAAGCCGCCGGCGTGCAGCAGGTCGTGCTGCGCGGTCACGGCGAGGACGGCGAGGGGACGCCCCTCGTGCACGGGACGGCGCCGGGCTCGATCGAGCAACGCGTCGCGGCCGGTCCGCGCCCACACGAGCCCGACGACGGTCGCCGTCAACAGGCTCGCGAGGAACCGCGCCGCGACGATCGCCGGGCGGCCCGGGAAGGCGACCGCCGTCGCGACGAGGACCACCGGGTTGATGGCCGGCGCCGAGAGCAGGAACGCGAGGGCGGCCGCGGCCGGAGCGCCTCGGGACACCAACCGCCCGGCGATCGGCACCGAGCCGCACTCGCAGCCCGGCATGGCCACGCCGGCCGCGGCCGCGACCGGGACTGCGAGCATCGGACGCCGTGGGAGCAGCCGGACGATGGCGCC
>JBOGVC010000133.1:0-9565 GCA_050695275.1 Actinomycetota bacterium
GGAGGCCGAGCTTCTCCACCCCGTGCATGTCGAACTGCGTGACGATCCGCTTCGAGTCGTCGCGGGAGTCCTTCGACAGCTTCAGTGGCAGATACCGGACCAGCGGAGCATCGCCGATCACCACACCGGCGGCATGGACCGAGTCCTCGCGCCGGAGCCCCTCGAGCGCCCGGGCCGTATCGACGATCTCCTTCGCCTCCGGCTCGCGCTCGTAGGCGACGGCCAGCTCCGGCGACAGCTTCAGCGCCTCCTCGATCGGGTGATCGCGACCCATCACGGGGGTCGGATACATCTTGCAGAGCCGATCCCCGACAGCCGGCGGGAAGCCCAGCACGCGGGCGGCGTCACGGATCCCTTGCTTCCCCTTGATGGTCTGGAACGTCACGATCTGCGCGACGTGGTCGGCGCCGTACTTCGCGCTCGCGTAGCGGATCACCTCGTCGCGCCGACGCTCGTCGAAGTCCATGTCGATGTCCGGCATCTGGATCCGTTCCGCGTTCAGGAACCGCTCGAAGATCAGCCCGTAGCGGAGCGGGTCCACGTCGGTGATGCGCAGGCAATAGGACACGACGGACCCGGCGGCGGAGCCCCTCCCGGGTCCGACGCGGATCCCCTGCTCGCGCGCGAACCGGATCAGGTCCCACACGATCAGGAAGTAGCCAGCGAGCCCCATCTGGAGGATCACGCCGAGCTCCAGGTCGAGACGGTCGCGGATCTCCTGCGGCAGCGGATCGCCGTAGCGCTCGGCCGCGCCCGCGCGGGTCAGCTCCCGGAGGTAGTCCTCCAGCGTCCCGCCGTCCGGCGCCTCGAACCGCGGGAGGTGGTACCGGTCCTCGGGAGCGGCCGCGTCACCGTAGATCAGCTGGAGGTCCACCGAGTCCGCGATCGCCAGCGTGTTGTCGCATGCCTCGGGCACCTCGGCGAACAGCGCTCGCATCTGCTCGGAGGACTTCAGGTAGAACTCTTCCGCGTCGAACCGGAGCCGTTTCGGATCCGACTGCAGCTTCTGCTGCTGGATGCACAGCAGGACGTCGTGGGGCTTCGCGTCGGCGGCCGTCGTGTAGTGGAGGTCGTTCGTCGCGACCAGCCCGATCCCCAGCTCGCGAGCGAGCGCGATCTGCCGGGGCGTGACGCGCGCCTGCTCGGCCAGACCGTGGTCCTGGAGCTCGATCCAGTAGTGCTCCGCCCCGAAGATGTCACGGTAGGCCGCAGCCGCCTCACGAGCCCGCTGCTCCTGCCCGGCGAGCAGCAGCTTCGACAGCTCCGAGGACAGGCAGCCGGAGAGGCAGGTCACCCCTTCCGCGTGCTCCGCGAGGAGCTGCTTGTCCATCCGGGGGCGGTGGTAGAAGCCCTCGAGGTGCGCCGCCGACACGAGCTGCAGCAGGTTCCGGTAGCCGATCTCGTTCCGCGCGAGCAGCGTCAGGTGGTGGTACTTCTCCTCGTTCTCGCCCGGCTCCCGGTCGAATCGGGACCTCGGCGCCACGTACGCCTCCACGCCCAGGATCGGCTTGATCCCGTGCGCCAGCGCGGCCTCGTAGAAGCCGAGCGCTCCGAACATGACCCCGTGGTCGGTGACGGCGACTGCGGGCATCGCCATGCGCTGGGCTTCGGAGAAGATCGTCGGCGCGGCTCGGTTGGACGCGGGGGCCTCGATCCGCGCCGCCCCGTCCAGCAGCGAGTACTCGGAGTGAACGTGCAGATGAACGAAGCCGTCTCGCGCCGCCGTGGTGACCTCCGGAGAGGGGTTCTCCACATCTCGGTTTTCCACATCTGGCCCCGGTCGATGTGGAAACTTACATGACTGTGATTCGTCGGGGGCTCAAGGTACGTCTCCTCCCGGGTGCCGTCAAGCGAAGCAGGTCAACGGAGCCGTTCGAGGGCCGCGACGAGCTCCGGCGGGAGGTCCTCCTGGAGCGACACCGGCGCCCCCGTGAGGGGATGGACGAAGGACAGCCGCCAGGCGTGCAGGAAGGGACGATCGAGGCCAACGGCCCTGGCGTCATCGCCTCCCCCGCCGTAGGCGCGATCCCCGAGGATCGGATGTCCGATCGCCGCCAGATGGACCCGGATCTGATGCGTGCGACCGGTGCGGGGGGTCGCCTCGAGGAGGGTCGCGCCCTCGAGGCGCTCTCGCACGGCGAAGCCGGTCTCCGCCCGCCTCCCCTCGGTGGCATCGACCACGATCTTCGACGCCCGCCGGCCCAGGGGCGCGTCGACGGCGAACGCGTCGTTCGCCACGCGCCCCCGGACGACCGCGAGGTAGGTGCGATCGACGTCGTGATCGTGGAACAGCTGCCGAAGGGCTCCGTAGGCCTCGTCGGTGGATGCGACGACGAGCAGCCCGGACGTGCCGGCGTCGAGGCGATGCACGATGCCCGGTCGGAGGGAGCCGCCGGCCGTCGCGAGCGGCATGCCCATCCCCAACAGCCGGTTCACCAGCGTCCCGTCTCGCCGGCCGACGGTCGGATGGGTGACGAGCCCGGCGGGCTTCGACACGACCGCGAGGTGCTCGTCCCGGTAGCGGATCGGCACCGGCGGGCCCTCGGGCTGGAGTGGAGCATCCGGCTCGATCTCGATCGTCAGGCGCTCCCCCCCGTGGAGACGGAAGGACTTCCCCTTCGGCTCGTCGTCGACCCGGACCATCCCCGCTGCGATCGCTCGTTGGACGTCGGCCCGGGCGATCCCGGTGATCCGGGAGACGACCGCGTCGAGCCGGCCCTCCTCCGCCTCGACGGTTCGCTTCACGTTTCGGCCTGCGCGGGTTGGGACTCCTCCCGCCGCTCCCGAAGCCCCGTCCAGGCCAGGAGGATCGCACCCACGACGATCGCGGTGTCCGCCAGGTTGAACACGGGCCAGATGTGGAAGTCGATGAAGTCCACGACGCGACCTCGCATGCCGGGGGCGCGGATCGCCCGGTCCGTGAGGTTCCCGAGCGCCCCGCCCAGGACGAGCCCGAGCGACGCGCCGACGAGTCGGCTCGTGTGACGGAACGCCGTGGCGACGATGATCACCGCCACCACGGCGCTCACCCCCACGAAGAACCACGGGGCGCTCTGCCCGATGCTGAATGCCCCGCCGGAGTTCTCCGTGAACCGCAACGTCAAGACGCCGGGGACGACCTCCACCGGGCTGCCGGGGAGCGCGGACTCCGCGAGGATCTTCGTGACCCGGTCGAGCCCGAAGGCGAGGAACGCCGTCACGAAGAGCGTCTGCGCCGCACGGCTCCGCGGCGCGTTCACGCGATCAGCGGCGCGACTGGGCGGCCTGCGCGTCCTTGATGCAGAGCTCCGCGTACGGGAGAGCCTTGATCCGCGCCTTCTCGATCGGCTTCCCGCAGCGCTCACAGAGGCCGTAGGTCTTCGCGTCCATGCGCTTCAGGGCCCCGTCGATCTTCCGCAGCAGGTCGCGGACATTGTTCTCGATCGAGAGGTCCTTCTCGCGTTCGAACGTCGCGGTGCCCGCGTCGGCCGACTCGTCGTCGAGCCCGACGTCGCCCGCCATGTCCGATTGGGTCGCCGCGAAGGAGCCCTCCACGATCGAGGTGAGCTGCGACTCCAGATGCCCGCGCTCCTCCGTGAGGCGGGCTCGGAGGTCTTTGATCTCCGCCGCGGTGAGCTTCGTCTGCGTCATGGGGGCGAAGGGTAGCACGTCGACGCATCGGCCCGTCCCAAGGCCGTTCCGAGGCGGATGCTTCACAAGAGCCGTTGCAGCACTTCATCTCTGCTCAGATCTGAGACCTCGAACACCTTCTCGCGCGATCGCCGCCCCCGGCGGAGGGTGACGCTCGACGACACCACTCCGAGCGCCGTGGCGAGGGCCTTCCGGGCCTCCTCCGTCGCCCGACCGTCCTCCGGTGCGGAGCGCACCCTGACCACGATCCGACCGGCCGACAGCTCGACCGCCGTCCGATCCGATCGTGGCAGCACGCGGACCGTCACGCTCGCCACGCGGTGTAGCATGCACGCGGAAGGCGACGACGGGAACGCGTCGCGGGGACGGCAGAGCACGAGCGAGCCGGGGACGGTGGGAGCCCGGTGCCGAGCGCCTCGCGGCATCCTCCCCGAGCCCCTGCCCGAACCGGCCCGGTCTCGGTCCGTGGGAGGCACAGGCGGGTCCGCCCGTGACAGCGGCAGGCCGTGATCGCGGCCGTGAGCGGCCGGTCGCCGCGAGGCGACCGGCAAGCGAGGTGGTACCGCGGGGCTCGCGCCTCGTCCTCGCGAGACGAGGACGAGGCGTTTCGCGTGTCGGGAGGCGAACGGATGGCGAACGACGGCGGGCCCCGGTTCCGGCCGGTCGACCCGAAGGTGCGGTTCCCCGAGCTCGAGGAGCGGATCCTCGGCTTCTGGGACGACGCCGACGTCTTCCGTCGCTCGATCGAGCAACGCGAGGGTGCGTCGGAGTGGGTCTTCTACGACGGTCCCCCCACCGCCAACGCGAAGCCGCACATCGGCCACGCCGTCACGCGCACCTTCAAGGACGTCTTCCCGCGCTACCGGACGATGACGGGCCACCTCGTGCACCGCAAGGCCGGGTGGGACTGCCACGGGCTCCCCGTGGAGATCGAGGTGGAGAAGGAGATCGGGACGTCGGGGAAGCGCGACATCGAGGCGTTCGGGGTCGCGGAGTTCAACGAGCGCTGCCGCCTGTCGGTCCGTCGCTACGTCAGCGACTGGGAGCAGCTGACGCGTCGGATCGGCTTCTGGATCGACATGGACGACGCCTACTGGACGATGGATCCGGCATACATGGAGTCCGTGTGGTGGTCGTTGAAGCGGCTCCACGAACGGGGTCTCCTCGTCGAGGCGGACAAGGTGACCGCGTACTGCCCACGGTGCGGCACGGCGCTCTCCGACGCCGAGGTCGCCCTCGGCTACGAGACGGCAGAGGATCCGAGCGTCTACGTGCGGTTCCCCGTTGTCGATGCAGCAGATCCGGACCTCGTCGGCGCATCGCTCCTGGTGTGGACGACGACACCGTGGACGCTCCCGTCGAACGCCGGCATCGCCGTGGATGCGACGGCGAGCTACGTCGTGGCCGAGCGAGACGGCGATCGCGTGATCGTCGCGGAACCTCTCGTGGATCCGGCGCTCGGCGAGGGATGGACGATCCGGAGCACCGTGCGAGGCGAGGGGCTGGTCGGCGCGCGGTACGAGCCTCCCTATCCGAACATCGAGGGCGCCCACACCGTCGTCTCCGGGTCGTTCGTGCAGATGAGCGACGGGACCGGCATCGTGCATCTCGCGCCGGCGTTCGGCCCCGAGGACCTCGAGGTCGGACGTGTTGAGGGCTGGCCGGTCTTCAAGCCGGTCGGTGACGACGGTCGGTTCACGGATCTCGCCCCCGCGTTCATCCGTGGACTGTTCGTCAAGGACGCCGATCCGGCGATCATCGAGGACCTCGAGGGCCGCGGCCGGTTGCTCCGCGCCGACACGATCTCGCACACCTATCCGTTCTGCTGGCGTTGCAGCACGCCGCTCCTCTATTACGCCCGAACGTCGTGGTACGTCCGAACGACCGCCGTGAAGGATCGCCTGCTCGAGGTGAACGACGCCGTTGACTGGCACCCGGACCACATCAAGCACGGGCGCTTCGGCAACTGGCTCGAGAACAACGTCGACTGGGCCCTGTCACGGGAGCGGTACTGGGGCACGCCTCTGCCCATCTGGCGATGCGATCGCGAGCACGTGACGGTGGTCGGGTCCCTGCAGGAGCTCGGGGTCCTCGCGGGACGCGAGCTCACCGATCTCGATCCCCATCGCCCCCAGATCGACGACATCGTGGTCACCTGCCCGGACTGCGGGGAGGAGGCGAGGCGGGTCCCCGAGGTGATCGACGCGTGGTACGACTCGGGCGCGATGCCCTTCGCGCAGTCCGGCTACCACCCGGAGCTCGGACGCGGTGAGGAGGTGTTCGAGCGTCGGTTCCCCGCTGACTTCATCTCGGAGGCGATCGACCAGACGCGCGGCTGGTTCTACACGCTGATGGCCGAAGGGGTCCTGCACTTCGACTCCCCGGCGTACCGGACGGTCGTGTGCTTCGGGTTCATCGTCGACGAGCAGGGCCGCAAGATGTCGAAGTCCCTCGGCAACGTGGTGGATCCCATGGCGGTGATGCAGCGTCACGGGGCGGATGCGCTCCGGTGGGTCCTGCTGACCAGCGGCTCCCCGTGGTCCTCCCGCCGCCTCGGCGACACCGTGCTCGAGGAGGCGATCCGTCAGTTCCTCCTGACGCTCTGGCACGTCTATTCCTTCTTCGTGCTCTACACGAACGCCGACGGTGCGGACCCCGATGCGGCACCCGCTCCACCCCTGGCCGCGCGACCCCTCCTCGATCGGTGGATCCTGTCGCGCCTGGCGGGGACCGTTCGCGACGTGCGGGAGGGGATGGACGCGTACGACGTCACCGGAGCGGGACGGCGGATCCAGGGGTTCGTGGACGAGCTCTCGAACTGGTACGTGCGTCGATCGCGTCGCCGGTTCTGGAACCCCGGCGGGCAGGGCGGGGATGACAGCGTGGCCGCGTTCCACACCCTGCACGAATGCCTCGTCACCACGGCGACGCTGCTCGCGCCGTTCACACCGTTCGTCGCCGAGGAGCTCTGGTCCAACCTCGCGGCCGGGCGCGCGGGACGACCTGACTCGGTCCACCTCGCCGACTACCCGCAACCCCACGAGGCGGCGATCGATCCCGGTCTCGACGAGGCGATGGCGGTCGCTCGCCAGGTCGTCGAACTCGGCCGACGGATCCGAACCGAGACCAGGACCCGCACGCGGCAGCCGCTCGCCTCAGCGAACGTGCATCTGTCGACCGATCCAGGATCGTTCGGCGCCCTCCTCGACATCGTGGCGGACGAGTTGAACGTGAAGCGGGTGGATCTCGCCGGCTCGGCCGACGTGTTCGGTCGGTGGCGAGCGAAGCCCGACTTCCAGGTGCTCGGCCCACGTCTCGGTGCACGTGTGCGCGCGGCGGCATCCGCCTTGGCCGAGGACGACGGCTCGCTCGCCGCGCGATTGGCGGCCGGCGAACAGGTGGAGATCTCCGTCGACGACGGACCGTCGATCGTGATCGGCGCCGGCGATGTCACCTTGAGCCAGGACGTGCGCGCCGGGTACGGCGTCGCGACCGAGGGAGGCGTGACGGTCGCCCTCGAGCTCGACGTGACGCCCGAGCTCCGCCGCGAAGGGGTGGCGCGCGAGCTGGTGCGCATGATCCAGGACGCGCGGAAGGAGGCCGGGCTCGAGGTGACGGACCGGATCGACCTCGGCGTGGAGACGTCGGACGAGCCCGCCGAGGCGCTGGCGGCCCATCGGAACGAGATCGCCGAGGAGACGCTCGCGTCCGAGCTGCGCACCGAGGGTGTCGACGGCTTCCGTCAGGCGTCGGAGCTCGACGGAGTGCCCGTCGTGGTGACGCTCAAGAGGATGTGACCGAGGACCTCGTTCGCACCGCGACTAGTCCTCGCCCCAGAAGAGCTCCCGGAGCGAATCTCCGTCCCTCTCCTCCGACCGACGCGATCGTGCCGGCTCGGGATCCTCGAGCCTGATCGGTTCCTCGGCGATCACCCCGGTGGTCGTGGCGGGCTCATCATCTTCCGCCTCGTCGGACGCGATCGGTTCGGACGAGGCCGCCTCCTCGACCCGCTCGGGTGTGGGAGCGGACTCGTCGGCTTCCGGCACCGGCTCGGCTTCCGCGACGGGCCGCGCGATCGCCTCCGGTTCGGCGACCGGCTCGGGCTCGGCGACCGGCTCCGGTTCGGCGACCGGCTCTTCCCGCGCCATGGCCACCGGCGGCGCCGCATCGCGAGCCGCCCGGATCATCGACCGCAGCTCCTCCGCGTGCGCCTGCACGAGCCCGCCGAGGTCCTGGAGGAACCCTTTCTCGCGTTGGAGGAACGCATCCACCGCTCCTCGGTCCGCGGGCTTCGCCGTCGCTCGTATGGAGGCATCCGGTGCGCTCGCCGCCGGGGCAGTCGCACCGGACGCTCGCAGCTGTTCGTTCTCCGCGATCAACGCCGAGAGGGTGTCGGTCACCTGATCGAGGAACTCGTCGACCTCGCGCATCCGATACCCGACGCCGACCCGCGTGACGTGGAACTCCTTCTGTTGAACGTCGAGCGGGCTCACCCGGCCGCCAGCCGGCCGGCTCCACTCCGATCCGCTCTCCGCCGCCGCGTCTTTCTTCCTCATGTCAACCCTCTCATCGTCAGCAGACCACTGTACGCAACACGGTGAGGATCACGAACGCAACCAGGACGGAGAGATCGAACCCGCCGGTCGGCGGCACGATCCGTCGGAGCAGCCGTAGCGGGGGCTCCGTCACGTTGACGATGAGGTCCAGCGCCGCCCGGATCGGGCCGGAATGCGGTGGGCGCCACCCGAACAGCACCACCCAGTCCATGATCACCCGGATGAACAGGACGATCATCGCGACGAGCAGGGCGAGGCAGATGATCCCCGTCACGAACGTATCGCCGCTCTCATCGCGGCGCGATGCTAGCAGCGGCGTTGCCGGTCACCGTCGCGAGCATGGTTCAGAACTGGTTGTAGAACCCTCCGCCCGCGATCCGCTCGCGCTCCTCGGCCGAGACCTCGACATCGGCCGGCGTGAGCAGGTACACGCGGTTCGCCACGAGCTCGATCTTGCCGTCGAGGCCGTAGACGAGACCCGACGCGAAGTCCACGAGCCTCCGCGCGGTGGAATCCTCGGTGCTCTGGAGATTCATGATGACGGCGGTGCCCTCCTTGAAGCGGTCGGCGACCTCGCGCGCTTCGTTGAAGCGCTTGGGCTCCGACTTGTGGATCACGGAGGATCCGCCGGCGGGACGGGGCGCCGCGATCGTGCGCACCACGCCTTCCGCGTCGGAGGACACCTCTCGCACGGGATGGGGGCGCATGCGCCGCACCGGCGAGGGCTCCACATCCGGGAGCTCCTCGACGAACTCCTCGTCGTCCTCGACCAGACCGAGATAGTTCAGCGTCTTCTTCCACACGCCCGTCATGTCGGTTCCTCCTCGTCACCTGGCCCGTTCCCCGGATCGTTCATCGGGGCCTGGTCGCCCGGGACCCGAACACCGCGGTCCCGATGCGGACAATCGTAGCGCCTTCTTCCACCGCGACCCCGTAATCCAACGACATCCCCATCGAGGATTCCAGCACATCCGGATGGCGTTCCTGGGTCGCCTCACGCAGCTCGCGGAGCAGCGCGAAGAAGGGGCGGGAGTCTTCGGGGGTGCGCGGGATCGGGGGGACGGTCATGAGGCCGATCAAGCGCACGCCGTCGAGCGACGCGGCGAGATCCGCGAAGGCGGGCAGGTCGTCGGGCCGAACGCCCGCCCGGCCCTCCGTGAGGTCCACCTCGATCAACGCGTCGAGTGTCCGGCCGGAGCGTGCGGCGCGACCGGCGAGACGTCTCGCGGCGCGCTCTCCCGCGAGCGATTCCACGACGTCGGCGTGATCGGCGACCTGCGATGCGGTGGCGGATTGGAGGGTCCCGATGAAGTGCCAGACGACGCCCGCGATCTCCGCTCGTTTCCGGCGGAGGTCCGGCACGTAGTTCTCCCCTATCG
>JBOGVC010000134.1:0-6927 GCA_050695275.1 Actinomycetota bacterium
CTGCATCTCCGGCGGGCAAGGGCTCGCCGTCGTCCTCGAAAGGACCTGATCCGATGACCGTCCACGCCGTCGTCCTGAACCAGTGCGAGATCGACGCGATACCCGAGGCCGCCGCAGCGATCGCGGAGATCGGGGGTGTCTCCGAGGTCTACTCGGTGGCGGGCGAGTTCGACCTGGTCGCGGTGGTTCGGGTCGCTGGGCACGACAAGCTCGAGACGGTGATCCCGGGTGGGATCTCCAAGGTCGGAGGCGTGGAGCGCACCGAGACGCTGATCGCCTTCCAGGTGTATTCGAAGCACGACCTGGAGCGCATGTTCTCGATCGGTTTCGAGGAACGCTAGCGCCAATCGATCGCGACGGGGAGCGACGTCCGCCCCCAGTCGTCCAGATCATCCCGTGAGCGGGGCCGGTATTTCTCGCCGACGACCCGCCGGGCCAGCGCGTCCTCCTCGGGATCCGTCACCACCCGGGCCTGCGTCGTTCGCTTCTCCTCGCCGATCTCGAGCACGACGTCGGGCGAGACCTCCAGGTTCCGCACCCAATCCGATCGGTCGCGACCGCCGGACAGGAGGTACACCACGCCGTCGACGAGCGCGAACCAGATCTCGATCCGATGGGGCTCGCCCGAACGCCGACCGGTGGTCGTCAGGTAGCAGTAGTCGAGGTCGGCGAGGCACCGACCATCGGTCACAGCACCGCCCACAGGACGAGCCCGACGATCACGAGCAGCGCGACCCCGGCGATGATCAGATCCGCCTTCTTGACCTTGCCCGGCTGCATCGCGTTGAACCCCATCGGCTATCCCCGGGCCTGGTCCTGGATCCGGTAGTACTCGCGGAACTTCTCGGATGACAGCCAGAAGATGTGCTGGCGGACCGTCGATGCGTAGGTCCTGGCCTCCGCGCCGTCGTGGCACGCCCGCTCGGACACCACCTCGCCCTCGGGGCTCAGGATCGCGACGCTCCATGTCCCCTCACCGCCCCGGACCTCGACCGCGAATCCGTTCCCGTCCGCCGCCACGGCGACCACCGTCAGGCCTGCACGAGGTTCCGGTGGAACCGCCCGAGCTGGTCCGTCAACTCCCCCAGCACGCTGTGCTCGTCCAGGGTGAACGCGGGGTGGAGCGACGCCACGCGCTCGAGCGCCCGCTCGAGCTCGGTTCCCAGCCGCTCGGCCTCCCGGAGCGATCCCACGAGCACGGCCGCGTAATCCGCGTTGAAGGGTTGCCCATCCCAGGGACACTCGCCGCCCGATGCCACGACCTGTTCCACGAAGAACTCCCGGCCGTCCCGCTTGCATGTCCCTTTGATCTTCACGCGCTCTCCTTCTCCGTCTTTGGCTCGATCGTTGGCTCCATCTTCGGCTCGGCGTTCGGCCTGGTCCTTGGCCCGGTCTTCTCCTCGGTCCTCGGCTCGGTCACGAGCTCGAGCAGCCGGTCGGCCAGCTCGAACGGATCCACGGGCTTCACGAACCAGGCGTCCGCACCCGACCACTTCGCGAGCCACGCGTCGTGCTTGCGATCCAGCAGGATCACGATGACCCCTGCGTAGGGCTCCGCGTGATCTCGGAGGGTTCTGGTGAGCCCGAACGCTCCCTCTCGCGATGCGATCTCGTCCGCGACGATCATGTCCGGCCGCTCGCGGAGGGCCGCCCACGTGCCGAGCTCGCCGTTGCGGGCGGCACGGAAGCGGATCTCCTCGCCCAGCCGGCGCTCGATGCTCCTGACCGCGAGCGCCATCAGCTGGCGGGAGCGCTCGTCCGGGGAGACCAGCAAGACGTCCACGCAGGCGATGCTACTCGCTTCCACGTAGCCACCGAGCGGGATAGCACGGTCTTTGAACGGCCCCGGACGGCGGGCTAGGCTCGGCGCGTCGGGACGCGACCCGTGTACGTTCTCACGCGCCCTGAGCGCTCAGCATCGAGCGGTGCCGGTGGAACCGACGGGGCGACGACCAAGGAGGACGTGATGGAGAGTCTGGGGAAGGCGGCGGTCGCGGAATTCGTCGCCACGTTCGCGCTGATCTTCGTGGGCGCCGGCGCGGTGATCGTCGCGAGCTCCGGACAGCTCGACCTGGTGGGCGTCGCGCTCGCCCACGGCCTCGTCCTCGCGGTCATGGTTTCGGTCACGGGCCACATCTCCGGGGGTCTCGTCAACCCGGCGGTGACGATCGCCCTGTGGGCAGCCGGCAAGATCGGCACCCAGCGCGGCGCGGTCCTGATCGTGGCCCAGCTGGTCGGCGCGGTGATGGGCGCCCTCCTGCTCCGCTACGTGGTGGGTGGCGCCTCGTTCGACGGCGGGGGCGCGGGCGCCCCGGCGCTCGCACCGGGCCTCGCCGTGGGCAAGGGCATCGTGCTCGAGGCGATCCTCACGTTCTTCCTGGTCTTCGTGGTGTTCGGGACCGCCGTCGACGACAAGGGTCCCTGGAACAAGACGGCGGGGTTCACGATCGGGCTCACGATCGCCTTCGACATCCTCGCCTTCGGACCGTTGACCGGCGCAGCGATGAATCCGGCGCGCTGGTTCGGCCCCGCGCTGGTCGGCGGGCAATGGGCCGACGCGCTCGTCTGGATCGTGGGGCCGATCGCCGGCGCCATCATCGCCGGCGTCCTCTACACGGCCGTGCTCCTGCGCAGACGGGAGCCCGCCACCCCATAGCCCAGAACCCGCCGGGTACCCTGGGCCGGCGATGGTCGCCGACCTCTACCTCGACTCGGCCTCGGCAACTCCACTGCTTCCCGAGGCGCGTGACGCCGTCGTCGCCGCCCTCGAGTCCTACGGCGACCCTCTCTCGATCCACGCACCGGGCCGTGCGGCCCGCGCCCTGCTCGACGACGGTCGCGAGCAGGTTGCCACCGCGATCGGGGCCCAACCCGACGAGGTCGTGTTCACCTCCGGCGGCACCGAATCGATCGCCCTCGCGATCTGGGGCGGCGTCCGCGCCGTCCGGGAGCTCGGCACCCGGATCGTGATCGGCGCCGTGGAGCATCCGGCCGTGAGCGGTGTCGCGCACGCGCTCGAGTCGGACGGGTTCGAGGTGGTGGTCGTCCCGGTCGACCGAGAGGGGCGGGTCGATCTCGATCGCTTCGCCGCGGAGGTGCGATCTCCGGGGACCCTCCTCGCATCCATCCAGCACGCGAACCACGAGCTCGGAACCATCCAACCCGTCGCCGAGGCGGCCCGGCTCGCGCGCGAAGCCGGCGTGCGGTTCCACACCGACGCCTGCCAGACCGTGGGCCGGCTCCTGGTGGACGGGCCGGCCCTCGGCGTGGACCTCCTGTCGCTGTCGGCGCACAAGTTCGGAGGCCCGCCGGGGGTGGGAGCCCTCTACGTCCGTCGCGGCGTCGCGATCACGGCCTACCCCTGCGGGGACGACCGGGAGCGGAAGCGCCGTTCCGGGATGGAGAACACCCCGGGGATCGCCGGGATGGCGGCGGCGCTCACGGCGTCCCTCACCACGATGGCCGACCGAGCGGCAGACCACTGGGCGCTGACCGCGGAGCTCCGAGAGCGGCTGGCGGAGGTGCCCGGGACCAAGGTCCACGGACACGCGACCCACCGCACGCCCCACCTGGTGGGATTCAGCGTCGCCGGCCTCGACCCTGCGACGCTGCTGATGACCCTCGACGATCGCGGCTACCGCCTGGGCGCGGGATCGCTCTGCAGCGGCCGTCCCGAGGATCCGTCGCCGGTCCTGGAGCAGATCGGCTATCCGGGGACGACCGGTTTCCGGGTGAGCCTCGGGAACGGCGCGGACCGGGCGCATCTCGATGCCCTCGTGGACATGCTCGCCGGGACCGTGCGCGAGCTCCGACAGATGGAGGCGGCCTCCACGGAGGCGCTCTCGCGGTTCATCCCGCCGACCGCAGGCTGAGCCGGCGCGAACGCCTTCCGGCCGCCGGAGCCGGCTACTCCACAGTCCAGGTGTCCCCGACGTGCAGGAGCGAGCCGAGGTCCCCCGCCCCGAGGCGCTCCTTCGCGGCCTGGAGCTGATGCTGGATCGCCTGCCCGTACACGGGGCGCTCCACCTCGTGGAAGACACCGATGCACGAGGGCTCGTCCGGACCGCGGGAGAGGTGGGCAAGCGCGAACGCGAGCGACGGCCGGCCGTGGGCGTCGTGCACGACGATGCTGTCCGGATCGGTCTCGGTCGTGGACGCGATCTCGTATCGGCCGTTCTCGCCGACGCGGACGCATCGGTTCCCCTCGTCGAACACGATCGGCTCGCCGTGCTCGAGACGGATCTGGTTGTGCTTGCCCTGGGCCTTGTCGCGCAGCAGGTCGAACGCGCCGTCGTTGAAGACGTTGCAGTTCTGATAGATCTCGACGAAGGCCGTCCCCTTGTGCTGGGCGGCTCGCCGGAGGACCTCCGTGAGGTGCTGCCGGTCGTTGTCGACCGTGCGTGCCACGAACGTCGCCTCGACGCCGAGGGCGAGTGCGATCGGGTTGAACGGATGGTCGACCGAACCGAACGGCGTGGACTTCGTGACCTTCCCCTCTTCCGATGTGGGCGAGTACTGGCCCTTCGTCAGCCCGTAGATCTGGTTGTTGAACAGGAGGATCTTGATGTCGACGTTCCGGCGGAGCGCGTGGATCAGGTGGTTGCCGCCGATCGACAGGCCGTCGCCGTCCCCCGTGACCACCCACACCGAGAGCTCCGGAGCCGCGACCGCGATCCCCGTGGCGAGGGCGGGAGCACGCCCGTGGATCCCGTGCATCCCGTACGTGTCCATGTAGTACGTGAACCGACCGCTGCACCCGATCCCGGAGACGAACACCGTCTTGTGCGGCTCGATGCCGAGCTCCGGCATGAACGCCTGGACCGCGGACAGGATCGCGTAATCGCCGCACCCGGGGCACCAGCGCGGCTCCTGGTCCGACGTGAAGTCCTTCTTGGTCAGCGTCGAGGCATCCCCCGGCGCGGTTCCGCCGTTCTGGATCACCTCACTCATCGAGCACCCTCGCGATCTCGTGCTCGAGCTCCTCCGCGAAGATCGGGAGGCCTTGCACCTTCGAATACGACTGCGCGTCCACCAGGAACCTCGCACGGATCAGCGCGGCGAGCTGCCCCATGTTCATCTCCGGGATCAGCACCTTCGGGTAGGCCCGCACGACCTCCCCGGTGTTCGCGGGGAACGGGTTCAGGTGCCGGAGGTGCGCGGTCGCGACGCTCCGGCCATCGGCCCGGGCGCGTGCGACGGCCGCCGTGATCGTGCCGAGCGAGGAACCCCATCCCAGCACGAGCAGGTCGGCGTCGCCGCCGGGGTCCTCGACCTCGAGGGCCGGGATATCGTCCGCGATGCCGTCGACCTTCGCCTGGCGGAGCCTGGTCATCAGCTCGTGGTTCGCCGCGTCGTAGCTGATGTTCCCGGTCCCGTCCTGGCGTTCCAATCCGCCGATCCGGTGCACCAGCCCCGGGGTCCCCGGGATCGCCCACGGCCGCGCCAGCTTCTCGTCGCGCGAATACGGGAGGAAGTCCTGGCCGTTCGGGGAGGCGAATCCCGGCTCGATCGACGGCAGGCTCTCGATCTCGGGGATGGGCCACGGCTCCGAGGAGTTCGCGATGAACGTGTCGGAGAGCAGGATCACGGGCGTCCGGTACCGCACGGCGATCCGGGCCGCCTCGAGCGCGGCGGTGAAGCACTCGGCCGGGGTGGACGCCGACACGATCGGCAGCGGCGATTCCCCGTGCCGTCCGTACATGGCGAGCAGCAGGTCCGCCTGCTCGGTCTTGGTCGGCATGCCCGTCGAGGGGCCTGCACGCTGCACGTCGACGATGATCATCGGCAGCTCCATGATCACGGCGAGCCCGATCGTCTCCGCCTTCAGGTCGATCCCGGGCCCGCTCGTCCCGGTCACGGCCAGCTGGCCGCTGAACGCCGCCCCGAGGGCGATGTTGGCGGCGGCGATCTCGTCCTCCGCCTGGATCGTGACCACGCCGAAGTTCTTGTGGCGGGAGAGCTCGTGGAGGAGCTCGGAGGCCGGCGTGATCGGGTAGCTCGCGTAGAAGAGCGGCAGACCGCTCCGCTCCGAAGCCGCGATCAGTCCCCACGCCAGGGCTGTGGCGCCGTCGATGTTGCGATACGTCCCGGGTTCCTGGGGCGCCGCCTCCACCTTGTAGGACTCGGCGAACAGCTCGGTCGTCTCGCCGAAGTTGAAGCCGGCCTTGAAGGCCGCGACGTTGGCGTCGAAGATCTCCTGGCGCGAGCCGAACTTCTTCTCCAGCCAGTTGAGCGTGGTCTCCGTTGGCCGGCCGAACATCCACGACACGAGGCCGAGCGCGAACATGTTCTTCGCGCGCTCCGACTCCTTCTTGCCGATCCCGATCCCCTCCGTCGCCCGCACCGTGATCGAGGTCATCGGCACCTTGTAGACCTGATAGCCCTCGAGGGACCCGTCCTGCAGCGGGTCGGCCGTGTACCCGGCCTTCTGGATGTTCCGCTCCGTGAAGGAGTCCTCGTTCAGGATGAGCACGCCGCCCTTCCCGACCTTGTCGAGGTCCGCCTTGAGGGCCGCCGGGTTCATCGCGACCAGCACGTCGGCGTGGTCGCCAGGTGTGGTGATGTCGTTGGATGCGAACTGGATCTGGAAGGCGGAGACCCCGTGGACGGTGCCCGCCGGGGCGCGGATCTCAGCGGGGAAGTCCGGCAGCGTGGCGAGGTCGTTGCCCAGCACCGCCGTGGCGCTCGTGAACCGGTCGCCGGTCAGTTGCATGCCGTCGCCCGAGTCGCCCGCGAATCGGATGACGACTTCCTCCAGCTGGCGCAGCTGCTGCGGCTGAGGTTCTGTCACTGCGCACCCACCTCCAAGCCACAAGTCTAAGACCTCTGACTGCCAATGGCCGACTCGCGGTGGCGCGGGCGCCGGCCCGGCGCGTTCGTATGTTCCGGTCGGTGGCGGGACTCAAGGGGATCGAGGCGCACAGGCCG
>JBOGVC010000135.1:0-3579 GCA_050695275.1 Actinomycetota bacterium
GATCGTGCCAGCAACACCCTCATCATCTACGTCTCCGACAACGGCCTGATGGTCGGTGAGCACAGGCTCAACAAGAAGATGGTCCCGTACGAGGAGTCGATCCGGGTCCCGATGGCGGTCCGCCTCCCCGGGCGCGTCCCCGCAGGAGCGGTGTCGAGCGCGCTCGTCTCGAACGTCGACATCGCCCCCACGATCGTGGACTTCGCGGGAGCATCGCTGCCGATGGAAGGCGTCTCGATGCGAGGGATGCTCACCGGCACGTCGTCCTCGGTGCGCAGCTCGGTGGTGCTGGAGCACCTACGGTCGTCATCGGATGTCCCGACCTACTGCGGGGTCCGGAAACGGAGATTCACGTTCGTCCGATACAGCACCGGCGAGGAGGAGCTCTATGATCTCGCCCGAGATCCGCGCCAGCTCCGGAACATCGCTCGGTTGAGACGGGCGAAGGTCCGGAACCTTCGCAGCCTGACCCGCTCACTCTGTCGGCCGGTGCCGCCGGGCTTCTCGTGGTGATCGGAAGGCAGAAAGTCCTCCGACCATCGGGCCGGAGGACTCTCCCTCGCTACTGCCGGAGGACTCTCCCTCGCTACTGGTGGACTGTCAGGCTCGCCTCATGAAGGCGAGGACCGCCAGGACGATCAAGACGACGACAACGATGCCAACGATCCCGATGTTGCCGATCCCTGCTGCAAGCATGGTGCTCCCTTCGTCGGGGTTGTTGCCTCTGATGGATGAGCGATGGCTCCGCGGAGTCCTCGCTCGCCGTGCGTTCGGTTCGTACCCAGGGGCAGTTGCGAGGAAACCGCGGAGGCTGATCCGTCCGCTGTGCGATGCCGTACGCTCGGGCGATGGACATCGCGGAGGGATCCTGAGGGTGCCCGAGATCACGCGGGCGATGCGCGACCTCTACGCGCTCCCGCCGGAGGGGTTCATCGCGGCGCGTGACCGCCTGGCCGGCGAGCTGAAGGACGCGGGGAAGGCCGATGACGCGACCGCGGTCAAGAAGCTCCGCAAGCCGAGCATCGTGGCGTGGGCCGTGAACGCTGCGGCCCGGGATCGGCCGGAGGACGTCGAGGGCCTCCGGGAGGCGGGGCAGGCGCTGCGGCGAGCCCAGCGCAAAGCGCTGTCGGGCGGCGGTGGAGAGGATCTCCGCAGGGCTACCGACGAGCGCCGGGCCCTGATCGGATCGTTGGCCGACGCCGGCGTGACCGCGATCGGTGCGCGCGGCGCGGCTCATCGCGACGCGATCGCGGCGACGCTGGACGCGGCGTCGGTGGACGACGAGCTCGGTCAGCGGCTCCAGGCGGGGGTCCTCGATCGGGACGCGAAGCCCACGGCCGGCTTCGGCGCGATCGAGGGTTTCGAGGTCCTCCAGGGCGGCGGCGGGGACGGCGACGAGGAGCCGGAGGATGAGGATCCGGCCCAGGTGCGCCGGGAGCGGGCCCGCGATGCCCGCGCCGCCGAGCAGCGGGCGACGGCGGCCGAACGCTCCGCCGAGAAAGCCCGCCATCGGGCGGAGGAGCTGAAGGAGAAGGCCACGGCGGCGGTCAACGCCGCCCGAGAGGCCGAGTCGGAGGCCAAGCGTCTGGCAGACGAAGCGAAGACCGAGCGCAAGCGTGCCGACCGGGCGGCGAAGTCGGCCGAGGCGGCCGGCGGGGGTTCCTGACCTCCGAGTTCCGGCGCGGTCAGTCGGATCCGCGGCGCGCGAGTGCCATCGCCCGCTCCACGACCTCGGCGAGCGGCGCCGGGACGGCGTCGGCACCGAGGTCGGCGAACCGCCGCCATGCGCGCGCCGGTTTCTGGCGGTCCCCGTGGATCCCCGCGACCCCCTCGAAATCGGGCGCCAGCTCCACCCGGTCCTCCCCGGCGACCTCGGCGATCAGCGCGTTCAGCAGCCCCTCGGCGTGGCTCGGCTCGGCGCCTTCCGGTGCGTCCCGGTCGTGGACCGCGACGAATGGCAGGCCGACCGCTCTGCAGATCTTGCCGAACAACGGGATGTTCCCCTTGCCACCGCACTCGATGATCGAGATGCGCTCACGATCCGGGTCGTGTCCAAGCGCCTCGAACACGAAGGGGAGCGTGAGCTTCTCCGTCAGCCCTTCGACGAGGACGGCGGCGCGCGCGAGGAAGAGCTCGCTGCGCGAGGAATCGAACTCCGAGAAGGCGCGGAACTCGTCGTCGGCGGGCAGGGGCTCCGGCTGCAGCAGGAGCGTGCCTACCTTCGGCCGCCGCTCCGTGAACACGAGCTCGTCCAGTCGCACCACGTTCAGGAACGCGGGGGAGTGCGTGGAATAGAGGATCTGGTTGCCCTGGGCCACGACCGCTCGGAGCAGCCGGTAGAGGTAGCGCTGGGCCTGGGGCGGGAGGAAGAGCTCGGGCTCCTCCATCAAGATGATCAGGCCGGTGATCCCGGCCTCCTGCCAGGACTCCAATCCGGCTACCAGCCCGTGCGCTGAGGCGGTCGTCCCGTGCTCTGACGAGTGCGTGACCGCTCGGTCGACCGCCGCGCGGATGAGCTCCGCCGCAGGATGGGGCACACCTCCGGGAGGCGCGACGATCTCCCCGTCACGCAGACCCGCGGGGAAGAAGAGTGCCGGGGGGCGAGCCGGTCCCTCCGACGAGGGGAGATCCGGGGGCGAGCCGGTCACCGAGATCGTCGATCCGTCGGCCAGCTCCCCGACGATCCGGATGGACGTCGTGGACGGCTGATCGTCCTCGGGCAGGTCGTTCGCCTCGAGCGGTGCGGACGTCGGATCCAGGAGCGCCCGGATCGCGGTGAGCAGGTTCGACTTGCCCGCGCTCTGCTCGCCGACGATCGCGGAGATCGTCCCCGGTCGGAAGCTCGCGTCCTTCAAGGACCGGTACCCGCGGACGTGGACGCCGGTCAGTCCGAAGGCAGGCACGGGCGGATGCTATCCGGATGAAGGCTCATGGTTCGGCCCGCGTGCGGAAGCCGCACGACGGACATCGCACGTCGTTCGGTGTGAGCGACGTACCGCAGTACGCGCAGACGTTCCCTTCCGGGCCCGGCCGCGGCGGCACCGCGTCGGGCGGTGTGCGGTTCCGCCGCCACCGCGACAGGCCGAGCATCCCGAGGACCAGTCCGACCGTCAGGAGGATCTCGTCCCACCCTCCCTGATGGGCGAGCAGCACCCTCATCCGGAGAGGATCAACAGACCGCTCGTGGTGAACAGCACCATCACGGCGAGCAACGCGTACTGCGTCCGCACCGCATCCCCGCGCTCGTACAGCGCGATCGCGCGATCGTGAGCGAGCACCACGCCCCCAACGTGCCCGATCACGATCGCCGCGACCTGGACGTACCAGATCGTCGTGGGCGAGAGCAGCGCGAGGTTGATGATCCGATCGCTCGTCCCGAACAGGTTCCATCCGAGGCCGAACGGGTCCGATAGGCGGACGAGCCCGAGCTGCCCCTCGAGGACGAGGAACGAGAAGTAGTGGGCGACGATGTAGGCGAGCACGATCGGTACGAGCGACGGAGCGAACCGGACCGCGAGCGAACGCCAGTCACCGCGGACCACGCCGGCCGCCACCCGCATCGCTACGACATAGGCGAGG
>JBOGVC010000136.1:0-4881 GCA_050695275.1 Actinomycetota bacterium
TCGCTGGATCGCGACCGGCGGCGGCGGCTACCAATGGGCGCGCGTCGTCCCGCGCGCCTGGACCCTCGCCTTCGCCGAGATGACCGGCGCGATCGCCGACCTTCCCGATCGGCTCCCCGACGCGTTCATCGAGGAAGCGGAGCGACGGGTGGGGGGCGATGTCCCCACGACGTTCTCGGAGCCCGACCTCGGTCCCGGCCGCGGCGACGACGAGGCGAGGGCGGTCGTCGACGAGGTCCGACGCCTGGTCGTGCGGCCATGAGCGCCCGGACGAAGCTCGTCTGCACGCTCGGGCCTGCGAGCGCGACGCCCAAGATGGTGCGGGGGCTCGTCGAGGCGGGAGCCTCGGTCTTCCGGATCAACTGCTCGCACGGCACCCGGGAGGAGCACGGGCGGAGCGTCTCGATCGTGCGCGAGGTGGAGGGAATGACCGGCCGCTCGCTCTCGGTCCTCGCCGACCTCCCCGGGCCCAAGGTCCGCCTGGCGGACGTGCACCCCGATCCCTTCGCGTTCCGGCCCGGTCAGCCGTTCGAGATCCGACCCGGCGGGCCCGGCGACGCCACGGGAGCTGCCACGTCCTACCCGGGGCTCGCGGGCGACCTCCGGGTCGGCGACCGCATCCTGCTCGCGGACGGCGCGGTGGAGCTCACGGTCACCGGGACCGAGGGCGACCGGGTGCAGACCGAGTGCGTGCGCGCCGGCTCCGTCCGGAGCCACCAGGGGGTGAACGTGCCCGCCGAGCGGCTGAGCCTTCCTCCGGTGACCGAGAAGGACCGGGAGATGCTGCGGCACGTGCTCGACCTCGGCGTCGATCTCGTCGCGCAGTCCTTCGTCAGGGATCCGTCCGACGTCGAGGAGCTCCGCGCCGCGATGGGGGACCGGCCCGTCCCGATCGTGGCCAAGATCGAGACCCGCCCGGCCGTGGAGGTGTTCGAGCAGATCCTCGAGGTCTCGGATGCGGCGATGGTCGCCCGAGGAGATCTGGGCGTCGAGCTGCCGATGGAGGAGATCCCCCTCGTGCAGAAGCGATTGCTCCGGGCGGCCAGGGTCGCCGACCGACCGGTGATCGTGGCCACGCAGATGCTGGAATCGATGATCCGCTCGCCGCGCCCGACCCGGGCCGAGGCGAACGACGTGGCGTCCGCGGTCCTGGACGGCGCCGACGCGATCATGCTCTCGGGCGAGACCGCGATCGGCGAGTTCCCGTTCGAGGCGGCGTCGGTCGCGACCCGGATCGCGCGAGCCGTCGAATCCCAAGGCGCCGAGTACCGGGCCGCGCAGCCGCCGTGCCAACACACCGGCGAGGCGGCGGCGGTGGCCCACGCCGCCGCGTCGATCGTCCAGGGTGACTCCGACGCGATCGCGATCACCTGCTACACCACGACCGGCCGGACGGCCGCGTTGCTCTCCGCGGAGCGGCCCCGCGTACCGATCCATGCGTTCATCCCCGACGCGGGCGTCCGCCGGGCCAACGGGCTGCTGTGGGGTGTGGAGACGCACAGCGCGGAGCGGCCGCACGACACGGATCAGATGATCTCGATGATGGACGAGAGGCTCCGAGCGGCCGGCCTCGCCGCGGACGGGGACACCGTGGTGATGGCGGCGTCCATGCCCGCGGGTCGGACCACCACGAACATGCTCAAGGTCCATCAGGTCGGCTCGCTCGAGGCCTGACGACGCCCGAGCGCAGCCCCAGGGGAAGCGAGGGAGCAGGAAGGCGCAAGCAGGCGGTTGTGCCGGGTTCGGAGGACGCCTAGCGTGAAGGAGCGATGGCCCTCCGCTCTCCGAACGAGATCCCCGGCCGCCCCTCGGGCGTGCTCGTCCCGACGTACAGCGACAACGAGCATCCCGGCACGAAGGCGGAACACCGGCGATTGGCGGTCGAGTGGAGACGCCGGCACCCGCAGTGGTGGAGGCGGCTGCTCCGCCTGAAGTCAGTTCCCCCCGCCGACTGAGTCCTCTCCCTCGTTCGGCGGCTCGCCTGCCTCCGGCGCGCCGATCCCCTCGAGCAGCTCTTGGAGCAGGAAGCCGAGGAACTGATAGACGCGGAAGGTCTCGTGTCGAGGATCGTCCGCGGGGAAATCCCCGTCCGTGGCTTCCTCTGTGATCTCGATCCGCGTGCCGAGCACCAGTCGGAGATCGTTCACCACGCCGATCCACGCGAGGATCTCGTCCTCGGTCAGCATCGACGCGTGGGCGGTGCGCTCCACGACGTCGAGGGCCTCCAGCTTCCCCGACCGGGGGGCGGCGCCGAGGTTCGTCTCGAACTCGAGGTTCTGCAGCGGGTCGTCCGGGTACGCCGGCGGGAAGAGCCGGGACACGGCCGGGTCGCTCGAGGGATCCTCCGCCTCGAGCAACGCGCGGGATTGACCGCAGAGCTCGACGAGGAGCCCGCGCACGCCCTGGCTGAGGCGGACGGCGTACCGGTTGCCCTCCTTGGAGAACGCGGGCTCCATCACGCGTCCCGCTGCAGCGTCGCCCAGAGTCCGTGGGCGTGGAGGCGGGCCACGTCGGATTCGGCCTTCTCGCGAGGCCCGGACGAGACGACGGCCCGCCCTTTCGTGTGCACGTCCCACATCAGTCGCTCTGCCTTCTCGCGCGGGTACCCGAACAAACGCATGAACACCCACGTGACGTAGCTCATCAGGTTGATGGGGTCGTTCCAGACGATCACGATCCACGGCAGGTCGGGCTCGTTGACCTCGTCCACGTCCGGACGCTGGACGCGACCCGGTCTCGTCGTGGTCGTCCGGAGCGACGTCATCGGCTCGCCGAGGATCGACGGGCCCGACGGACCCTCCGGATCCCCCATCGGTACAGCGGCGGCGTCGCGACCCGGAAGAGCTGGAACGGGCTCAGCCATCGCGGGACGGAGTACTCGGGCGCGATATCGTCGCGGACCACCTTCACGATCGCATCGGTCACGGTGCCCATCTTCAGGACGGCCCAATCCGGGAGATCGCCCTGCGGGAATCCCTCCGTGTCGACGAACCCGGGGTTGACCGACGTGACGTGCACGTTGCGTCCCTCGGTCTCGTAGTTCATCGCCTCGGAGAACGCGACGACGGCGTGCTTCGTCGCGCCGTAGATCGCGTTGCCGGGTGTCGCGAAGCGTCCGGCCAGCGACCCGATGTTGACGACGTGACCCTTCCCGCGTGCGAGCATGCCCGGGAGGAACGACCGCGTCCCGAACAGCACGCCGAGGACGTTCAGTCGGACGTGGTCTTCGATCCGATCGTAGTCGAGCTTCGTGAACTCGCCTCCGCCGCGCATCCCCGCGCTGTTGACGAGGACGTCGGCCGGTCCGTACACCTCCTCCGTCACCACGCGGAGCGTATGGAGCTGCTCCGGCTCGGTGACGTCGCAGGTGGCGGCGAGGGCCTTCCCGCCCGATCGTTCGATCCGCTCGACGATCGCGTCCAGCCGCTCGGTGCGGCGCGCGGCGAGCACCACGCGCGCACCCCGCTCCGCGAACGCGAGCGCCGCCGCCTCGCCGATCCCGGACGACGCCCCGGCGACCACGACCACAGCTCCCTCGATGCGCAGGAAGAACCCCCTCGTACGATGGTGGTGCCTTGGACGTTATCGGAGCCCACGCCCGTCGTCTCCCGGTGCTCGACGAGCGCTGGGAGCCGCGGCCGTATCCGCGGGAGGAGTTGGAGCGTGCCCTCGTGGCCGGCGGGGTCGCGGGACCGGCGGGTCATCCCCATCACAACGTGTTCGGGAACATCCGGAAACTCGTCGACCACGATCCCGACAAGCTCTTCGGGTTGTCGAACATGCCGGAGCCCTTCGGATTCGACGACATCGTGCGGATCGTGGGCGAGGCGTCGGGCGTCCCGATCGACGCGCTGGCGACCGAGGGATCGCCGGACATCGACGCGGCGTCCGTCGTCGCCGCGTGCGAGCGGGTGGGGGAGCGATTGGCGGGCGCCGCGCACCGCCGCGAGCGGGTGCTGTTCGCCACCGGGCATCCCGGAGACCTCGACCCCTTGTACGGCGCGATGGCCGAGCTCGCGGCGGCGCACGGCGCGACGATCGTGCGACCCGCCGACGGCGAGACGTGGTTCGACGATCACGTGGGCAAGGAGTGGGCGATCGCGTATCACGGCGCCGTCGGCATGGTCACCGATGGGGAGCGGCCCCGGCACACCCACTGGCCGGAGGCGATGCGCCGGATGCTGGCCGACGAACGGCCGGATCTCGTGATGGCCGACCACGGACTCGCGGGAGCCGCGATCGAAGCCGGCGTCGAGACGCTGTCGATCGCCGATGTGAACGATCCCGCGTTGATCGTGGCGAAGGCGCAAGGGCGAACCGAGATCGTGGTCGTCCTCGACGATCACGTTCCGCCCGAGAACTACTGGCCGTGCTTCCAGGCGGCCGCGGGGCGCTTCTGATCCGAGCTAGTCGCTGCGCGCTCCGCGCGTGTCCGGCTCCCTGACGTCGACGATCTCGTCCCCGGCCGCGCCGTTGTCGTCGTGGTGTTCGGTGTCGGCGAGCGCCTTCAACTTGTAGGAGACGCCCTGGCGAGTGATCTCCAGCGCCTCGGCGATGTCCTCCAGTGACGCGCCGAGCTCGCGAGCACGCATCAATGCCTCCGCTTCCACGAGATCGAGGTCCGCGCGCAGTTCCCGGAGCGCTTGCAGAGCGATCAATGGGAAGGCATCGGCGTTCTCGAGTTTGCGCACCAGAGCGCGCCGGGCGTCGGTCACGCGGCGGAGCATACGAGTGGGGCATGCAAGTAACAAGGACTGCTGGCCGCAGGACAACTTGCCGAAGAAACAGCTGCGCAGTTTGGCCGAACGCCTCATCTCCGAGCACGAGATCGCATCACTGCTGGTAAAGGCCACTTGGTGTCGGCCGTTCGGGGGTATTGAC
>JBOGVC010000137.1:0-7060 GCA_050695275.1 Actinomycetota bacterium
CGAACGTCGAGCACGTCTGGGCCGTGGGAGACGTCGCGGCCACCCCGCTCCAGCTCGCCCACGTCGCGTTCACCGAGGGCTACGCCGTCGCCGAGCGGATCGCCGGCGAGACCGTGCCCGACATCGACTACGTCAATATCCCGCGCGTCACCTATTGCACGCCCGAGATCGCGAGCGTCGGCCTCACGGCCGCCCAGGCGAAGGACGGCGGCCACCGGGTGGCGACGGAGCATCTCGACTTCAGGGGCATCGGCAAGGCGAACATCCTCGGCGAAGGAGGCTTCGTCAAGGTCGTGAGCGAGCAGGGCGGCGGGCCCGTACTCGGCGTCCACATGATCGGTCCGCACGTGACCGACCTGATCGCAGAGGCGATGCTCATCACCAACTGGGAGGCCGTCCCGGCCGAGGTGGCCGCGCTGTTCCACCCCCACCCGTCCCTGTCCGAGGCGATCGGCGAGGCGCATCTCGCGCTCGCCGGCAAGCCGCTGCACACAGCCTGAGGAGCCGCGTGGCCACGACCCAGACCCGCCGGGAGCAGAAGACCGAGCGACGACTCCCCGAGGACGAGCAGAAGCGCGCGCTCTACCTCATGAAGCTCTGCCGCTACTTCGACGAGCGGATGGAGGCTCTGTACCGGCAGGGCCGTCTGCCGGGCGCGATCTACTCTGGGCGCGGCCAGGAGGGCACCCATGTCGGTGTCGTGCTGCCGCTCGGTCCGGGCGACTCGCTGTTCCCCACGCACCGCGACCTGTCGGCGCAGATCGCGAAAGGGCTCGACCTGAAACGGATCATGGCGCAGTTCTGGGGACGGATCGACGGCTACACGCGTGGCCGTGACGGCAACAGCCACATCGGCGACTGGTACGGGAACAAGACATGGACGGTGATGTCCCACCTTCCGATCGCCTATCCCGTCGCGGTCGGCGCGGCGTGGGCCTACCAGCGGCGCGGCGAGCCGCACGTGGCGCTGGCGATCTGTGGCGACGGCGCCACCTCGAACGGCCGCTGGCACGAGTCGCTCAACTGGTCCGCTATCTCCAAGCTGCCCGTGGTCTGGGTGGTCAACAACAACCTGTATGCGTACTCGACGCCGAACGCGCTCGAGTTCCCGGTCCCGACGATCGCCGAGCGCGCCGCCGCCTACGGGATGCCGGGCGTGCGGGTCGACGGGTCCGACGTCCTAGAGGTGGAGGCGGCGGCGCGCGAGGCCGTGGAGCGTGCCCGCTCGGGTGGCGGCCCGACCTTGATCGAGTCGGTCTCGCTCCGGTGGAAAGGTCACGCGGGCCACGACCCCGCGAAGTACGTGCCGAAGGAGCTCCTCGAGGAGTACATGCGAGACAAGGACCCGATCAAGAACCTCGAACGACACCTGCTGTCGGAGGGGGTCCTCAGCGAGGGGGACATCGCCGAGATCCAGGCGCGCATCGAGAAGGAGTTCGACGAGGGCTACGAGTTCGCGCAGTCCTCGCCGTTCCCCGAGCCCGAGGACTTCTCGAAGGGTCTGTGGGTCGAGGACGGCTACTGGACGAGCGAGCCGGGCCGCGGCGGCGGGACCGAGGCCTCGTGATGCCGGAGGCCTCGTGATGGCACAGGCGCAGGACACACGGCCGAAGAAACAAGAGGTCGAAACCGGCGCGGCCGGCCACGGGGCGGAGCCTCGAGGCAAGCGCACCGAGGACGGCCAGGCCACGTACCTCGTGGCGATCGCGGAGGCGCTCTGGGAGGAGATGGAGCGCGACGAACGTGTCTACATGCTCGGCGAGGACATCGGCGTCTACGGCGGCGCGTTCAAGGTCACCGAAGGCTTCTACGACCGGTTCGGCGCGGACCGGGTGATGGACACGCCCATCGCGGAGGAGACGATCGTCGGGATGGCGATCGGCTCCGCGATGGAGGGGTTCCGCCCCGTCGCGGAGTTCCAGTACGCCGACTTCATGACCAGCGGCTTCGACGAGATCTCCACGGCGCTCGCCCGGGTCCACTACCGGAGCGGCGTGCCCCTGCCCGTGGTCCTCCGGGGGCCCTCGGGCGGGATGGTCCGCGCCTCGTCCTTCCACTCGATCAACCCGGAGCCCTGGTTCGCCTACTCGGGCGGGATCAAGATCGTGTGTCCCGCCTTCCCCGCGGATGCGAAGGGCCTGTTGAAGTCGGCGATCCGCGACGACAACCCGGTGATGTACCTCGAGCACAAGTGGATCTACCGGCGCGTCCGTGAACAGGTTCCGGAGGATCCGGACTTCCTCGTCCCGATCGGTACCGCGAACGTGAAGCGCGAAGGTGACGACGTCTCGATCATCACGTATGGCGCGATGGTCCACCGGGCCCTCGAGGCGGCGCAGACGCTCGAGGACGAGGGGATCTCCGCCGAGGTCGTCGACCTCCGCACGATCGTCCCGATGGACGAGGAGACGGTCCTGCGGTCCATCGAGAAGACGTCGAGGGCCGTGGTGCTCTCGGAGTCGTACCGGTTCGTCGGGATCGCCGCGGAGGTGGCGTCCACGATCGCGGAGAAAGCGTTCGAGCATCTCGACGCCCCCGTCGTGCGCCTAGCGCCCCCCAACGTCCCGATCCCCTTCTCCCCCACGCTGGAGGACGCCTTCCTGCCGGGGGTCGACGACATCGTCGCATCGGTGAAGAAGCTCTCGGCCTGGTGAGGGTGAGGAGATCCCCATGACCACGATCAAGATGCCCCAGCTCGGCGAGACGATCGTCGAGGGAACGATCCTGAAGTGGCTGAAGCAGGAGGGGGAGTCCATCGAACGGGATGAGCCCCTCTTCGAGATCTCGACCGACAAGGTCGACACGGAGGTCCCTTCGTCGGTGGGGGGCACGGTCACGAAGATCCTCGTGCAGGAGGGACAGACGGTCCCGGTCGGTACGGATCTGGCCGAGGTGAGCGAGGACGGCGCTGGCGGCGGAACCGCCTCCGGCGGTCAAGCCTCGTCCGATGCCGCACCGGAGTCGCAGAGCGAGTCGGAGCCACAACCGGAGACGGCGTCAGCGACCGCGCAGCAAGGGCAGCAAGAGAGCGCCGAGGCGGTCGCCGAGGGCTCTGCGGCCGAGATGCCGGCGGTGGAACCGGCGACCGCCCAGGGCGCCGAGGCCACGGCGGCGAGCGAGACCGCACCGGCGCCAGCGGCATCCGCTCCCACCCCGTCGGCCGGCGGGCCCGGAGACCTCCCCGATCGGGGGCCGCGGTCGCGGATCCTCTCACCGCTCGTGCGGAGGCTCGCCGACGAGCACGGCCTCGATCTCTCGCGCATCGAGGGGTCCGGGACCGGGGGACGCATCACGAAGAAGGACGTCCTCGCGGCGATCGACGGTGGTGGCGCCGCCGTGGCACCGGCGACCGCCGAGGTGCCGGCCGCGGCACCCGCGCCTGCACCGGCCGCCGCGACCGCTCCCGTTCCGCAGGCGGCGGCGGGGCCCGACGAGGAGGTCGTCCCCGTCTCGCACATCCGGAAGCTGATCGGACAGCACATGGTGGCCTCCCTCCAGACCTCGGCCCGCGCCTGGACGATGGTGGAGGTGAACGTCGACCACCTCGTGAAGCTCCGCGAACGGGCGAAGGAGTCCTTCAAGGCGAAGCACGGGGTCAACCTGACCTATCTCCCGTTCGTGATCCGCGCGACATGCGACGCTCTGCTGACGCACCCGGAGGTGAACTCCTCGCTCCGGGGCGACGAGATCCTGCGGCATCGCTCCGTCCACATGGGGATCGCCGTCTCCTACGACGAGGGGCTCATCGTCCCGGTGATCAAGGGAGCGGACACGATGAACACCGTCGGCCTCGCGCGCGCGATCGCGGACCTGGCGGGTCGAGCCCGGGCGCACCAGCTCAAGCCCGATGAGATCCAGGGGTCCACGTTCACGATCACGAACCCCGGTCCCTATGGGTCGATCGCGAGCGTCCCGATCATCAACCAGCCGAACACGGGCATCCTGTCCCTCGATGCGATCCAGAAGCGAGCGGTCGTGATCGACGACACGATCGCGATCCGCTCGATGGTGAACATCTCGATGTCGTGGGATCACCGGACGATCGACGGTGAGATCGCCACCCGGTTCCTCGCTCGGGTGAAGCAGAACCTCGAGAGCTGGGACTTCGCCGAGGACGTCACGGTCTGACGGCCGCGCGATGAGGCGGGAAGCGCTGCTCGTGCGGCCCGAGGGGCCGGTCCCCTACGGCCTCGCGAACGACGCGATGCACCGGCTCGCGGAGCGCCGTCTCGCCGGCGAGATCTCGGACGTCGTGATCCTGCTGGAGCATCCTCCGGTCTTCACGGGTGGGCGCCGCGCGCGGCCCGACGAGCTGCTGTGGTCACCGGACGAGCTGGCCGCGCGCGGCGCGGAGGTCCATCGGATCGACCGCGGCGGCGCCTTCACGTTCCACGGACCCGGCCAGCTCGTCGGCTACCCCATCCTCGACCTGGGACCCAAGCCGGACGCGGCGGCGCATCTGCGCCGGATGGAGGAGGCGGTGATCCGGACGGGCGAGGACCTGGGTGTCGAGCTCCATCGCCGCCAGGACGTCCAGACCGGTGTGTGGCACGGAGACGAGAAGGTCTGCGCGATCGGCGTCCGCCTGCTGCGCGCCCGCGTCACGATCCACGGGTTCGCCCTGAACTGCGACCCCGACCTCTCCTGGTTCGACGGGATCGTCGCGTGCGGGCTGCCGGGGCACGGCGCCACCTCGCTCAGCCGTCTCTGTGGACGTGCGGTCTCGGTCGGTGACGTCGCGCCGCTGCTCGAGCGTCACCTCGCCGACGTGTTCGATCTCGAGCTCGTCCGGGCGCCGGATGCGATCGCGGACGCCCTCCGACCGGTCCGCGTCTAGCCCGGATCGCCCGGCGACGGGCGCGCGCCGACGACCCGCTGCCACACCGCCCACGACGCTCCGCACACCGCGAGGAACCCCAGGAGCGACGCGACGAAGAACGTGAGCTCCGAGGGCTCGTTCCTCTCGTCCAAGAGGGCACCCACCCCGATCACCACCAACCCCACACCGGCGCCCACGACCAGTGAGAAGAACGCGCCGAGCCGTCGCCCCTCCGGGAGCATCACCCCGACGAGCCCCGCGACGACGCCGCCGAGGCCCATGCACATCACACCCAGCGTGACCCACTTCTCATCCATGCGCCGATGATGCGGAGCCCAGGCACCCAGCGCCAGCCCATCCACGGAGTTGCGACCGGAACGCCACAGGTTCGTGACGCGGCTACGCTGCGGACCGATGCCACCGCCCGTCACGCTCCGCGCCGTCCGGGACGACGACCTGCCGATCTTCTTCGAGCATCAGGACGACCCCGAGGCGAACCGGATGGCCAACTTCCCAGCCCGCGACCGCGACGCCTTCATGACGCACTGGGCGAGGATCCTCGCCGACCAACCCGGCTCGGTGCGGACGGTCGAGGTGGAGGGTGCGGTCGCGGGCAACGTCGTGAGCTGGGTCCACGACGGGGAGCGCGACGTCGGCTATTGGATCGGACGGGAGCACTGGGGCAAGGGCGTCGCCACCGCGGCCCTCGCCTCGTTCCTCACCCTCCTGGAGGACCGGCCGCTCTTCGCCCACGTCGTCGAGCACAACGTCGGATCGATCCGGGTCCTGGAGAAGTGCGGGTTCGTCCGGAGCGGCACCGTCCACCTTCCCGATGAAGGGGTCACGGAGCTCCTCTTCCGGCTCGGAGGGGCGTGACCGGGATCAGAACAAGGCCGCGGAGAGCAGCCGGCGGTACTCCTGGACGATCGGATCATCGTCTCCGACCGCCGTGAAGACCGTGATCATCGCGTCGCGCCCCGCGTCGCGATCCTCCTTCACGGCCTGGAGCAAACCGGCGAGCCCGCCGCTCACATCGCCCGATGCGACGAGCCGCTCCGCCTCCCCCAGGGTGCCGTCCGCGGGGGCATCCGCCCACCGCCGGATCGTGATCTGCGCGATCAGCTTCTCCGCGTCGGGGTCGGGCCGATGCCGGGCGAGCAGCCCCTCGGCCTCGTCCAGGTCACCGCGCTCGACGAGGATCCGCGCCAGGCCGATCGCCGCGTCGCGGTTCGACTCGTCGTCGTCCAGGACCGCGCGATAATCCGCCTCCGCGGTCGCCAGGTCCCCCGACTCCTCGACCGAACGAGCCTCCTCGGCCCGCTTCTCGGCCTCCGTGGGGAGGATCGAATCGATGAAGCGGTTCACCTCTGGCTCGGGGTAGGCGCCGATGAACCCGGTCACCGCCTGCCCGTCCTTGAACGCGATCACCGTGGGGATGCTCTGTACGCCGAACGCGGACGCGGTCATCGGGTTCGCATCGGTGTCGAGCTTCGCCAGGAGGAACGCTCCCTGCCGCTCGTCCGCCACCTTCTCGAGCGTTGGTGTGAGCTGGCGGCACGGACCGCACCATTCGGCCCACATGTCGACGACGACCGGACGCTCCTTCGAGCCCTCCACCACGAGCTGCTCGAACGTCTGGTCCGTCACCTCGATCACGTTCGTCGTCGTCTCCATGGAACCTCCCTCCACCCCAGTGTCAGCGAGGACGTCGTGGCTGACAACGCGTGGCTCCTCGCCCGTGTTCCTGGCGGCGAGCCTGGCCGGTCATCGACCGGAGAATCTGGCCACGGCGCTCATCAGTTCCTCGACCTTCTCCTCGCCGTGGCCCGCTTCGATGCTCTCCGTCACGCAATGGCGGACATGAGCGTCGAGCAGGCCCATCCCGACGGCCTTGAGCGCCGCGGTGACGGAGTTCACCTGCGTCAGGATGTCGATGCAGTAGACGTCCTCGTCCACCATCCGCTGCAGACCCCGCACCTGCCCCTCGATGCGGCGCAATCGGGTCTGGAGATCGTCCTTGTTCCTGGCATAGCCGTACACGGCATCCTCCTCCCGCCGGAGGTCACGGCGGCTTCGGCCGCATGATACCCCCAGGGGGTATGGCACTGGGTGGGGCTCCCCCGAGAGACCACTGTTATCCTGCGAGGACGGTGCGAGGAGACACGGCGTGTCCACCCGGGTAGCCGAAACCCCACACAGCGCGCTCGGCCTCTCGGCCGACGACCTGGCCTCGATGCACCG
>JBOGVC010000138.1:0-9993 GCA_050695275.1 Actinomycetota bacterium
TCTCGCGGAGTGGACACGCGTTCGTGCTGTTCAAGCCGCTGTGTGACTCACATCGCGTTCCGGAGCTCCTGGACGCGTTGCGCACGCCGAGCGCGGGCAAGGCGATCTGGATCTACCGTCGCTACGAGGGTCGGGCACGCTCAGCGGTGGCGACGTTCGGGTCCAACAACCTCCAGGTGCTGAGGCAGCTGGCGGCGGGCCGCGGGCTCGATCGCTGGCAGGCGCAGGGTCTCTCCACGACCAGCTGGGACGTGATCCGATCGACCGACTTCGAGTCTCTCTCGCCGGAAGCCGCTGCGGCGCTCTTCTGGTACGTCCGCAACTCGCTCTACTTCGAACATGGGCTCCATGATCGTCCGGACGTCACGCTCGTGTCCTATGACGCCTTCGTAGGGGATCCGGCGACGACGATGCGTGCGATCTGCCGCTTCCTCGGGTTCGAGTACTCACCCCGGCTCGTCATGCACGTCGAGAACCGTCCCCGCCGCGGCCACGGCGCCCTTGGGCTTCCCGATCACGTGAGGGAGCGGTGCGAGGACCTGGAACGACGTCTCGACGCAGCCCGCGTGAAGAAGATGGCCGAGCTCGATTGACGCCAGGTGGACATCGGGTCCGACGTGTGCAGCGATCCCCGATGGTCACCCCGTGGACGCGGTGCGCCCGGGCGGCGCCGTCGATCGGTCACTCGCTGCCTCGTCCCTACCCTCGACGATCTCCCGTTGAGCCGAGCGCCTCCCCCTCCGGGGTCGACGACGCGTGATCGACTCGAAGCAGGTCGCGTTCGACGAGATCCTGGATGAACTCCTTGACCTCGTCCGCCAGGGTCGGAGGGGCGTCCTCGAAGACCGAGGCGACCTCAGGGACGACGTCACCGACGGTCTTCCCCTCCCCCACCGCCTCCCAGATCACCGAACCGGTCTCGTTCAACCCGTGATACGAAGCCGTATCCAGGTTCAGAAGCACCGCCCCGCCCCTTTCGGCGAGCTTGCGGTACTCAACCCGAGGGTTCCGGACGATCACCGCCCCGCTTTCGATCATCGGTCTCCGCTTCTCCACTCGCCCGACCGCCGGGCGACAGGCGCCATGCTATCCACGCGCCCGGGTACCGGGAAGAGCCAGAGATGGACAAACGAGCATTTCCCGCGACTGCGATCGCGGAGCGGTCGCGTAGGGTTGTGTGCGCGGAGGCAGGAGGCGTGCCCCGACGACGACATGGCGAACGACGTCTGCTTCGGGTACGAGATCCGGTCAGAGCTCCCCTTCGAGTACCTCCGCGAAGGGGGCGCGACCGGCGTCCTCGGGGTGGTCGAGACCCGTCGCGACGACCCGGGCGAGAGCGGCGAGCCGCTCCGAGAGTGGCTTCCCCGACCGGAGCGTCCCTTCACGGCGCGGTTGTTCCGAGAGACGCCGGGCTGGCGGCTGTGGGTCGCGGACATGGGTTCCTTCCACGTCGACCCCATCGCCGGATCGATCGAGATCCCTCGCGATGGTTCTTTGCTGCTCCGCGAGGAACGGCTCTGGGGGATCCCGACCGTGTTGTGCTTCCTGGCCCGGGGAGATCACTCACTCCATGCTGCGAGCGTCGAGATCGGCGGGCGCTCGATCGTGGTCGGCGCACCCGGCCGGTTCGGCAAGACCACGCTGGCCACCGCACTGGTGGGGGCCGGCTATCGCCTCCTGAGCGAGGATTCCACGTGCCTCCGCCTCTCCCCCGAAGCCGTGGCCGTGGTGCCCGGACCGGCGATGCTCCGCGTGCGACGCGATCCCGATCGCCCGACGGAGGTCCCCGGCGGCCGGGTGCTCCAGGTCGACGAACGCGTCCATCTCGCGATCGAACCGGAGCTCCGAGGGTCCGGCGATCCCGTCCCCACCGATGCGATCGTGCTCCTCCGCGAGGCCGACGGCGGGGACCCGCGCCTGGAACGGGTTGCTCCCGAGGAGGCGATCCCCGACCTTTGGGCCTTGTCCTTCAGCACTCCCACGGACGAGGATCGCACCAGATGCTTCGACGGGGTGACGCAGCTCGCGGCGCGCGTGCCGATCTGGAACCTTCACCGACCCCTGCGCTACGACGTGCTGGACGCGGTCATCCGGGAGCTCGAGCAGGTGCCGGGCCGATGAGCGCTCGTGGGCCGCTCTCGCTCACGACCAAGGCGCGTCTGGCCGCACGGATCTGCGCGACGTTCCTGCTCGTGCATTGGCGGTTGCGGCGAGCCCCCTTGCCGTTGGTGGTCCGGAGCTTCGGCAGCCCGAACGGTGACGGACAGCAACGGGTCGAAGCCCGACGGCTCTCGCGGATCGTCCACGGGACGCTGCACATCGGTCCGTTCCGCCCGAGGTGTCTCGTCAACGCCCTCGTGCTCTTCCGACTCCTGCGGGCACAAGGGGATCCGGCCGAGCTCGTGATCGGCCTCCCACACGAACCTCGCGATGAAGAAGCCCACGCGTGGGTGGAGATCCAACAGGTCGACGTGGGTCCGCCGCCGGGCAAGGGGTCGCACGAGGAACTGGCCAGGTTCGGATGAAGAGTCGACGAGCGCTCGGGATCGCGCTCGTGGCCTGTACGGCCGACCGCCCGGGGGACGTCCGTCGGCGGGTGCTCTCCCAGTTCCACGACGACGAGCTCGCCCAACTCGCACAGCACGCGTCGAGACACCGTGTCGTGGCCTTCCTCGCCGCCGCCGTGCGAACGGCGGGGCTGCACGTGAGCGACGACGCCGCCGCGGGTCTCGCGCGGACGCACGCCACCAGGACGGCGGCCCACCTCCGCGTGCTCGCCGATCTGGACAACGTGCGCCAGGCCCTCGCGAGCCAGGACGTCCCGTTCCTGGTGGTGAAGGGCCCGATCCTGTCCGAACACCTCTATCCGTCGGCCGACCTGCGCACGTACGAGGATCTCGACCTGCTCGTTCCTCCGGGATCGTTCGAGCGAGCGGTCGACGCGCTCCGCGGGTCCGGCTCGCTCCTCCTCGACCGGAACTGGGCGCTCACGCGCGCGGATACGCGGGGTCAGCTCCACTTCCAACTGCCGATGGGCACGCTCGCCGACGTCCACTGGCATCTGCTGAACAGGGAGAACGTCCGCGGCGGCTTCGCGATCGACACGGACGATCTGTTCGAACGGTCCCGCGAGGTCGAGGTCGGCGGCGGATCCGTTCCCACCCTCGACCCCGTCGACACGCTGGTCCATGTGGCGCTGCACGCCGCCCTCTCCGGAGGGGACCGTCTGATCTGGCTCAAGGACATCGAGCGCGCGATCGTCGTCGAGCAGCCGCCGTGGGATGCGGTGATCGAACGCGCTCGAGCATGGAAGGCGGGTCGGAGCATCGCGATCACGCTCAACCGCTCACGGCGCGCGCTGGGCGCCCCTGTTCCCGAGGACGTGCTCGATGCGCTCTTCGGCTCGCGGACGTGGCGGAGGATCAGCGACCGGATCGATCACCGATTCCCGACCGAGAGCTCCGTCGGTCGCGAGAGCCCCGCCGTGTTCTGGGCTCAGCTCACCCGGGACTCGGGCATCGCGACCGCACGCGCCGTCCGGGACCGCGCCTTCCGCCGGTTGCGAGCGATGACCCATGGAGGGTCCTCGCCGGGCGCGATCTTCACGTCTTCCGGAACGAAGGAGGATCAACGAACCTTCCTCCAGCGGGTGGCGAGCGAGGACAGCCGACGACGAGACGACGGGGCCGGCGCCGCTCAGTAGAGCCCCAGCGTCCCCCGGCGTCGCTCCCGCGCGATGGCCGCCCGGAACGCGATCGCTCCGAGGATCATCGCCAGGACCGACATCGGGATCAGCCGCGCGACCGACGGCCAGACGTCGACCCAGTCGGACCCGCCGAGGAGGGCTTCCCGCATCGACGTCACGGCGATGGCGATCGGGTTGTACGCCGCCAGCTGTTGCACCCACGACGGCAACACGGTCAGAGGGAAGTAGGCCCCTGAGCCGAGGGTCGCGATCGACACCAGGAACCCGACGCCGCCGGCCCCCCGCCGGAACGTCAACGTCGACGCGGCCGAGATCACCCCGAGACCCCAGACGAACGGGATGAACACGAGGAGGACCAGCGCTGCCGGCCCGACGCCATCGAGGTGGTAGTTCGCATCGAAGAGGACCGCCGTCAGGCTCAGGAAGACCGCGGTCCGGACCGGCACGTAGAGGATGTCGTAGAACGCCGACCCGACCTCGATCGTGGACCAAGCGGTGGGCGTCAGCAGGAGGGCCTCCAGGGTCCCCTGCACCTGCTCCTGCCGGATCACGGTCATCAGCCGCGACAACCCCACCGCGAGGAAGGACGAGATCGCGATCCCCACGGCCACGAACTCGAGGTAGTCGACCGCTTCTCCGCCGAACCGAGGGAGGGAGGATGGTTGGATCAGCTTCCCCACGAACCCGAAGACGAACGCCTGCAGGATCATCGCGATCCAATCCGTCACGAACGGCAGCCGGTAGCTCCACGCGACCAGGACATCGCGGCGGAGGAACGCGAGGAGCTTGCGGAGCTCCTCGCGCAACGCTTCGGACCCGGCGACGGTCCCCGCCGGCCGGCTCACGACTCCGCCTCCTGCGTCAGGAACAGGAATGCCTCCTCGACGCCGGACCCTTCCTCGCTACAGGCGAGGATCGAGATGCCGCTCGCTTCGAGCGCCGCGATCGCGCGGCCGAGCGTCTCACCTTCGGCCATACCGAGGATGAAGTGCTCCGGGTCGCTGCCCTCTCCGAGCTCGGCCATGCCGTCCAGGGCAGCCTGCATCGCCGTCTGATCCGCTTCCGGTCGCACGCGCACGAGGAACCGTCGACGCGGGACCGACGCGAGGAGCTGCGGGACCGTCCCCTGGAACCGAACCGTCCCGCCTTGCAGCAGCGTGACGTGATCGGCGAAGCCACGGATCTCCTCGACCCGTTGCGTCGTCCAGACGACCGCGACGCCGTCGCGGGCTTGTTCGCGTACGAGCTCCCGGATCTGTTCGGCGCCGAGAGGATCCAGGTCGTGCGTGGCTTCGTCCACGAAGAGGATCCGCGGCTCCGTGAGGAGCGCGCGAGCGACCGACAGGCGCTTCTGCATCCCGTGCGAGTAGAGACCGACCCGGCGGTCCGCGGCCTCCTCGAGACCGACCATCGCCAGGAGCTCTCGAGCACGTGTGGCCGCCTGCCGCTTGGGGAGTCCGTGGAGCCGTGCGAAGAACAGGAGGTTCTCGGCTCCGCTCACCCGCAGGTAGAAGCTGCGGTCGCCGGACGGGACGAACCCGAAGGAACGGCGGAACCGTCGCGAGGTCATCGCGTCGAGCGGTTGACCGAGGACGCCGACATCGCCCGCATCGGGGATCAGGAGGCCGACGAGGATCCGGAGCAGCGTCGTCTTCCCGGCGCCGTTCGGCCCGAGGAGCGCGTGCACCTCGCCCGGCCAGACCTCGAGCGTGACGCCGCGGAGCGCTTCGACGTCGCGGAAGCGACGGTAGACGTCGACGACGTCGAGCGCGGGGAACTCCTCGGACGATCCGGTCCGGATCTCGGTCAGCAGGGGTTCCATGGGCGCTCCACGATATCGGCGTGTCGCGGAGACCAACTCACCAGCGAGCCAGGTACGCGTGGACGGCCGCGAGGTTCTTCGCGCGCTCGTACTCCCCGATCTCCAGGTCGCCCGCCTCGAGTCGGTCCTTCAGGATCCCGTAATCGATGCCCCGCAGACGATGCGGCGGGTCGATGAGGAGCTCCCGGAGCCGAGCGTGATCGGCCCGAGCCATCACCGCATCGTTGAACACGGCCTTCCGGGGCCGATCGAGGAGCGCGTCCGGCAGACGGCCGCGGAGGAAGCTCCGGAGGAGGCTCTTGAAATGCGTGTCCGGGAACTTCTGCTCCGCCGGCAGCGAGAGGAAGAACTCCACCAGGTCGAGATCGGCGAAGGGACGCCGGACGCTCACTCCCGTGACCGCTTCCACCAGGTCCTCTGCCTCGGCGGCGAGGTCGGGCCCGAAGAAGATCGCCGTCTGGTACCCGCGCCACATCTCGCGTGCCCGGGTCGCCCATCGAGCCTCGACACCCCGCAGCCGCGACTCGTCGATCCATGCCGGGACCGCGACCCTCGCCGGACGGACCCGATCCCAGGCCATCCGCATCCGAGGCGTGAGGAACGCCGCGCCGACCTGACGCGCGATCCCCCCGTAGGAGGTGCGGTGGACGCGGCGTTGACGCATCAGGTGGTCGCGCGCGGCGCCGAAGCGCCGGTTCAGGAGCAGGTGTGCGATCAGGTAGCTCCGTCGCTCCACCACCCACTCGGCCATCTCGCCGGTCAGCATGTTCCGGTACCCCATCGAATGCGCCTTGCGGAGATGCTCGGCGGACTCCGCCAGGAAGAAGAACGGCAGCGGCTCGTCGAGTCGTTGCATCCACGCGGAGACCTCATCCAGCGTCTTCGACGACTCCTCGTACGTGTGGAGCTCCAGGCCGAGGCGACCCGCGACCAGCTCGATCTCCTCCCGTTCGTCCACGGCGGGGAACCGCGGATACACGACCGACAGGGCGGCGAGGGGACGTCCGAATCGCTCGAGGTGCGATGGCGCCGCGTAGGCGGCGACGGCCGAGGAGTCCGTCCCTCCCGAGAGCGAGATCACGTCGTCGCCGAGCAACGTGCGACCGGCGGCCTGTTCCATCAGCTCGTCGAACCGGCCCCGGAGCTCGGAGGCCGCGTAGCGTCCGGTCTCGAGGATCGAACGAGGATCCCAGTAGCGATACCTCGCGCCCGAGGAGCCACGGAGTCGAACCGTCATGCCCCGGGGGACCCGTTCTCCACCGTGGATCGCCGTCGGCGTGTCGTCGTCGTACTCGCCGAAGACGATCGCGTCGATCACATCGAGGTCGGGGGTCAGAGGACGTTCGCAACCCGCCATCACCTGCTTCAACTCCGTGGCGATGAACAGGCCCCGCGGGTCTCGTCGGTAGAAGAGGGAACGCAGCCCCAGGGGATCACGGGTCGCGCGAACCGTCACGCCGTCCGTCACGACGGCGGCGAACGGCCCACGCATCCGGGCGGGGGCGGCATCTCCCCAGCGACGATGCGCTTCGAGATACACGCGGGCCGGCGATGGTGGGGGGTGTCCCTCTCGGAGCACGCCGAGCTCGCGTCCCAGCTCGGCGCTGTTGTCGAGGATGCCAACGTACGCCGCTACGAGATCGCCATCCGACGCGATGGTGGCGTGGCCACGATCGTCGAGCGTGACGCCGAGCGAGGCGTCCCCGATGGCGACGGGTGCGCCGGGTGCGCCCCTGTGGGGTGCCGCAGCGAGCATCCGTTCGACCGCTCCCGGCAAAGGGGCATCGGACGGGATGACGAGCGCCAGGGAGCCCATCGCGAACGGGCGATCAGGCCCTGGGAAAGGCGAAGGGCGCAGCCGGATGGCTGCGCCCTTCCCACTTCAGGTGAAGCGTCAGGAGACGTGCTCCCCGCAGGACTCTTCGTTGAACTTGTCCCACGCGCAGTCCTGCCAGTCCTTGCCCTTCGGGCCCTGACCGGGAACCTGTCCCGTGTTGGTGAAGGTATGGGCCTGGATCGACCCATAATCGATGATCCGGGGGGACTCGTACGTCATCTACCCTCCTCCTGTTTCCGCTCGCTTCCCTTCCACAGAGCACCGTAGACCATGCGATAGAGGGTCGTCAAACATCGGCCTAGGCTATCCGGCGGACCGAGCACGGCGGATGGCTCAGATTCCCTTGATATAGGCAACCGTCTCGGCCAGCCCGTCTTCGAGATGGGTCCAGGGCTTCCACGCGATGGCGGAGGGCGCCGCCGAGATGTCCAGCGCCATCCGCCTGAGCTCCCCCGCCGGCTGCGGACCGTGCTCCGGTTCACCGGCGAACCCGGTGATCTCCGAGAGCAGTCGATAGAGGTGGTTCACGCTGGTCTCGAGGCCGGTGCCCACGTTCACGAGCTTCCCCGACCCGCCGTCCATCGCCTGGACGAACGCGTGGACGGTGTCGTCGATGAAGACGTAGTCACGGGTCTGGTTGCCGTCGCCGAAGATCGTCGGCGCCTGACCCGAGATCATCTGCGAGGCGAAGATCCCGACGACCCCGGCCTCACCGGTCGGATCCTGTCTCGGCCCGTAGACGTTGCCGAGGCCGAGAGCTGTGTAGTCGATCCCCCGGTACCGCTGGTAGTACGACAGGTAGTCGAGTCCGACCTTCTTGGAGATCCCGTAGGGCGACATCGGACGGGAGCTCTGCGCGGCGGATTCCTTCACGGGCAGCCGTCGGGGCTCCCCGTAGACCGTCCCGCCGCTCGCGGCGTAGATCACCTTCCGGGCGCCGACCCCCACCGCCGCCTCCAACACGTTGAGGAGGCCCATCACGTTCACGCTCGCGTCGTGGACCGGATCCTCCAGGGAGGGCCGCACGCCCGCCTGCGCTGCCAGGTGGAACACCACCTCGGGACGGTTCCGCTCGAACAGCGACGCGAGGCCGTCGGCGCGCACGTCCATGTTGAAGAACGAGAACTCCTTGCCGTAGCCCCGTGCTTCGACGAGATTGGCGATCCGCCCGGTCGAGAGGTCGTCGACCGACACCACCCGGTGGCCCTCGGCGAGAAGGCGCTCAGCGAGCTGCGAGCCGATGAACCCGGCGCCCCCGGTCACCAGGACGGTCGTCACGGCGCCAACCTTAGGTTGGGGTCAGCGCCGATGTCCAGCGAGGAGCGATCGCCTCGACCGAGCCTGGCGGCGCCCACCCCGGCGATCATCGCGGCGTTGTCCGTGCAGAGCTCGAGCGGCGGGATCAGGATCCGCAGACCGGCCCGCGCCCCCTCCTCCGCCATCCGCTCCCGGAGCCTCGTGTTCGCCACCACGCCGCCGCCCAGCAGCACGGTTCCCACGCCACGTTCCTGCGCCGCGCTGATCGTCTTGGCCACCTGGACGTCGACAATCGCTTCCTGGAAGGAGGCCGCGACGTCCGGCAGGGAGACGTCATGCCCGGCAGCCTGCTCGGCTCGGAGATAGCGCAGGACCGCGGTCTTCAGGCCGCTCATCGAGAAGTCGAGGTCACCCGAGTCCGCCATCGCCCTCGGGAAGCGGACCGCCCCCGGGTCACCCTGGGTCGCGAGGGCGTCGAGCGCCGGCCCTCCGGGGAACCCGAGGCCGAGCAACCTGGCCACCTTGTCGAACGCCTCGCCGGCCGCGTCATCGAGCGTCTGCCCGAGCACCTCGTGGTGGTGCATCTCCGCGATGTGCACGAGCATCGTGTGCCCCCCCGAGACGACGAGGGCGACGTACGGTGGGTCCGGCTCGCCGTGCGCGAGGAAGTTCGCCCAGATGTGCCCCTCCAGGTGGTTCACGCCGATCAAGGGGGCGCCGGTGGAAAGCGAGATCGCCTTGGCGGCCGCCATCCCGACCAGCAGCGCGCCGACGAGCCCCGGCCCGACCGTGACCGCCACGCCGTCGAGGCTCCCGAACCCGACGCCTGCCTCGGCGAGGGCCCGTTCGAGCAAGGGGTTCAGCGACTCGACGTGCGCTCGAGCGGCGACCTCGGGCACCACGCCTCCGAACCGTTCGTGCAGGTGCTCCTGACGCGCCAACAGGTTCGCCCGCACGTGGTAGCCGTCCTCCACGACCGCCACGGCGGTCTCGTCGCACGACGTCTCGATGCCGAGAGTGATCACGCGGGGCGCACGCCCTGCGGGAGGGTCTCCTCGATCTCGTCCAGTCGCCGCCGGTACGACTCGGTCCTCACGTCGTCGGTCCACATGATGAGCGCGTCCTCGCTGACCTCTTGGTAGTAGTTGCGCCGTATCCCGACGGGCCGGAAGCCGAACCGCGCGTAGATCCGCTGCGCGCCCCAGTTCGTGACGCGCACCTCGAGGGAGACCGCCCGGGCACCGAGCTCGATCGCCTGCGGGAGCAGCTCAGCCATCAACCGGGTGGCGATCCCGTGCCCCTGATGCATCGGATCGACCGCGACGTTGGTGATGTGGGCCTCGTCCCCGTAGCAGATCAGCCCCCCGTAGC
>JBOGVC010000139.1:0-15786 GCA_050695275.1 Actinomycetota bacterium
GCGAGCGTCGTCAGCACGTCGGCGGCCATGGCGCGGCGATGCTACCGCACCTCCCCGATCCGCCCCAGGACGCGGGGTACACTCGCCCGCGATGACCCGCCGGCACTTCCCCCTGGCGGCCTTCACGGCAGCCTGCGCTGTCTTCTCTGCTGCGTGTGGCGTTCACCTGGAGGACGTCCCTCGACGCGCGCTCGCGCAGACGTCGTTCGTGTACGCGGCCGACGACAGCGTGATCACGGAGCTGCACGCCGTCGAGGATCGCGTGGTGCTCCCCACGTCACAGATCCCGTCCTGGATCCGAGATGCGGCCGTCGCCATCGAGGACCGGCGCTTCTACCAACACCACGGGATCGACGGGCGAGCGATCCTCCGGGCGTCCTACGTGAACCTCCGGGACGGGAGCATCGAGGAGGGCGGCTCGACGATCACGCAGCAGCTGGTGAAGAACCTCTACACAGGGGGCGAACGCACGCTCGCCCGGAAGCTCAGCGAGGCTTCACTCGCCTGGCAGCTCGAGGATCGCCTCTCCAAGGAGGAGATCCTCACCCGGTACCTGAACACGGTGTACTTCGGGCAGGGCGCCTACGGTGTCCAGGCCGCGGCCCGGACGTTCTTCGGGGTCGACGCGGTCGACCTCAACCTTTCCCGATCGGCCCTGCTCGCCGGGCTGATCACGAGCCCCGGGCACTTCGACCCGTACGAGTACCCCAGCCGGGCGAAGGGGAGGCGGCGCGTGGTGCTCCGGCTGATGCACGAGTTCGGGATGATCACGGAGACACAGCTCGCTCACGCCCGCGGAGCGCCGATCCGTCTCCAGCCGGTCTCCATGTACGGCCGCTACGACTACCCCTACTTCGTCGACTACCTGAAGGAGTGGTTCCTGACGAATCCCGCCTTCGGCGACACGCGCGAGGACCGGTACAGGCTCCTGTTCACCGGGGGCCTCCAGATCCACACGACCCTCCAGCCGGCCGTCCAGGCCGCCGCCCAGCGCGCCGTCGACTCGGTGCTCTCCTATCCGGACGACCCCTCCGCCGCCGTGACCGTCCTGGACCCCCGCAACGGCTTCGTGCTGGCGATGGTGGGCGGCGACCAACACGACTACTGGCGGGATCGTGACGCGGGCCGCGTCAACCTGGCGACCGCGATGGGCGGGACGGGACGGCAGTCCGGCTCGTCGTTCAAGCCGTTCGCCCTGGTGGCGGCCCTCGAGGCCGGCCTGTCGCCGTCATCGACGTTCCCTGCCCCCTCGACGCTCCAGCTTGCGCTGGAGACCGGCGAGATCTGGGACGTCACGAACGCCGAGGGAACCGGATACGGCATGATGACCCTCCGCTCGGCCACGATCCACTCGGTGAACACGGTGTACGCACAAGTGATCGACCGGCTCGGTCCCGCCGCGGTCGTCGAGGTGGCGGACCGGATGGGCCTCCGGTGCTGCCGCGAGGTGAGCAACCCCCGCCGCCCGTTGCAGCCGTACCTCTCGGCGGTCCTCGGGACGAACGAGGTGAACACGCTCGAGATGGCCACCGCGTACGGCACCCTGGCATCGGGCGGCGTCCGGACCCAGCCGGTCCCCGTGTCCCGGGTCACCGACGCGCGCGGCACGGTGCTGTGGTCCGCGAACACGACCGGCGACCGCGTCCTCGACCCGCAGATCGCATCGGTGGCCAACGGGATCTTGAACGAGTCCGTCCTCTACGGCACGGGCACCGCGGCGAACATCGGACGGCCGCAGATCGGCAAGACCGGCACGGCGATGGATCACTCCGACGCGTGGTTCGTGGGCGCGGTCCCGCAGATGGTGGCGGCCGTGTGGATCGGGTTCCCTCAGGGACAGGTCCGCATGGAACCGCCGCGAACCAGGATCACCGTCTTCGGGGGAACGTGGCCCGCGCAGATCTGGCGGCTGCTGATGCTCGAGGCGACGCGGGGCCTGCCGGCGACGACGTTCCCGAACCCGGAGGTGGGGTTCGTCTCCATCTCCGTGGATGCCTCGCAGCAGCCGAACTGCCTGCCCAACCCGTTCACGCTCCCCCAGAACATCCAGACGCTGCAGTTCATCGAGGGGACCGAGCCCACAGAGATGTGCACCTCACCGTCGTCGCTGCAGGAGGTGCTCGTCCCATCGACGGTCGGCTCCTCGGAGTCGATCGCGATCGAGGGGCTGACCCAGGCCGGCTTCTACGTCGAGGTGATCACCGCGCCCTCGACGCAGCCGAAGGGCACGGTGATCGCGCAGGTCCCGTCGGCCGGCACCGAGGCCTTCCAGACCAGCACCGTGACGATCACGGTGTCATCGACCGTGCACGAGGCGTCGGTCGCTTCGCCGTAGGCGGCCCGGGTCGTCCGCGAGAGACGAACGGATCCCCGTCGAGCCAGTAGCGCCAGCGCCGAGTCGTCTCGTGCACACCCACACGGTTGCCCATCGCGATCGGCCCGGCCCGCGAGCCGGCCTCGAGCCACAGGTCACCATCGGCGACCAGATCGACGCCGTCGTCGCGGCGGTCGACTCCGAGCGCCTGCGCGAGCCGGCCCGGTCCGGAGCAGAGATCAAGGGGCGCCTCTCGCCCCCGGCGGACGACCATCTCCTCGAGCCCTTCGAGGGGCTCGGCGGCGCGGACCAGCACCGCGCTCCCCTCCGCGGTCCCCCCGGTCACGACGTTCATGCAGTGGTGCATGCCGTAGGTGAAGTACACGTACAGATGCCCCGGAGGGCCGAACATCACCGCGTTCCGCGGCGTCTCGCCGCGGAACGCATGGCTCGCGGGGTCGTCCGGCCCGTAAGCCTCGACCTCGACGATCCGCACCGAAGCACGCGATCCGTCGGGGAAGATACGGACGAGGACCTGGCCGAGGAGATCCGGCGCGACCTCCTGTGCCGCCCGTGCGTAGAACGATCGCGACAGCCGCTCCCGGGTCACGGACGGCCCTCGGCCAGGAAGCGCTGGAGCTTCTTGAGCGGCCACGCGTTGATCACGTCGTCCTTCGTGAGCCACCCACGCTGCGCCATGCCGACACCGAAGCGGCGATGGTCGAGGTGCGGCACGGCGTGGGCGTCCGTGTCCACCGCGAACCGCACGCCGTGCCGCTTCGCCCACAGGACGTGCTCGTCGGACAGATCGAGGCGGTCGGGGTGCGAGTTGATCTCCATCGCCGTGCCCGTCCTGGCCGCGGCCTCGAACACCGCCTCCAGGTCGAGGTCGACGGGTGGTCGTTTCCCGATCTGGCGCGTCGTCAGGTGCCCGATGATGTCGACGTAGGGGTTCTCGATCGCGCGGATCACGCGCGCGGTCATCTCGTCCCGCGACTGGCTGAAGTGCGAGTGGACCGAGGCGACCGTCAGATCGAAGCCGGCGAGGAAGTCGCCCTCCCAGTCCACGTTGCCGTCCGGATCGATGTTCAGCTCCGTCCCGTGGAGCAGGGTCATCTTCGGGTACTTCGTCTGCAGCTTCTCGACCCGGGCCCGCTGCGCCAGGATCTTCTCCTCGGTCATGCGCTGCATGTACAGGTTGGGCGCGTGATCGGTGATCGCGAAGTACGCGTATCCGAGCTCGGCAGCCCGAGCGACCATCTCCTCCAGGCTCGCGAGGCCGTCGGTCAGGTTCGTATGGGTGTGGAGATCGCCTTTCAGCTGCCGCTCCGTCACCACCACGGGGAGCTCGCCGGCGAGCGCCGCCTCCACCTCACCTCGATCCTCGCGGAGGGTGGGTTCGACGTACTGCATCCCGAGACGTTCGTACACGCTCTCCTCGGACTCGGCCGCGAGCAGATCGCCCGACTTCGCGTCGAACAACCCGTACTCGCTCAGCTTCAGGCTTCGGCGGACGGCCATCTCGCGGATCCGGATGTTGTGCGGCTTGGAGCCGGTGAAATAGATCATCGCCGCCCCCCAAGCCTCCTCCGCGATCACGCGGAGATCGATCTGGAGGCCGAGTTCGGTCACGACCGACGTCTTGGTGTCTCCCTTCGCGAGGACGCGGGCGACCGACGGGTGGCTCACGAACGCCTCCATCACTGGCGGGGCGTCGGATCCGGCGACCAGGAGGTCCACATCGCCGATCGTCTCTTTCATCCGCCGGAGGGAGCCGGCGTACGCCGCGCGTCGGGCTTCGGGCAAGGAGCCGAGGAGCTCGAGGAAAGTCTCCGCGACCCCGAGCGCCACGTCGATCTTGACGCGCCCGCCGGCCGCCTGCATCTGCCGGATCCCCCGGGCGATGTTCTCCTGCGTCTTCGCACCGAACCGAGGCAGGGCGGCCACGCGGTCCTCCTCGATCGCGGCCACGAGCTCGTCCACCGAGCCCACGCCGAGCTCCTGATGGAGCACCATCGCCTTCTTCGGGCCCAGCCCGGGGATCGACATCAGGCCGCGGACGCCGGGCGGGATCCGCTCCCGGAGCTCCTCGAGCTCGGCGAGCACGCCGGTGGTCAGGAACTCCTGGATCTTCTCCCCGATCGACCGGCCGACCGAGGGGACCTTCAGGATCTCGGGGAGATCCTTGCCCTCGAGGTCCACGGGATAGCCGCCGACCGCCCGCGCCGCCTTCTCGTAGGCCCGCGGCTTGTAGGGATCCTCGAACAGGATCGACAGCAGATCGGCGTACTCGATGAGCATCGCCTCGATGGCGTCGTTCGCCCGGGGCATCGCCTCAGGCTACGCCGAAGAGGCGGAGCAGCAGCGCCTTCTGCGTGTGGAGCCGGTTCTCGGCCTGGTCCCAGACCACGGACCGCGGCCCGTCGATCACCTCGTCGGTGATCTCCTGCCCGCGATGCGCCGGGAGGCAGTGCAGGACGATGACCTCCGGATCGGCGAGGTCGACCAGCTTCTGGCTCAGCTGGTAGCTCGGGAAGACCAGGGCCCGCTCGTCGGCCTCGAGGTCCTGCCCCATGCTCGTCCAGACGTCGGTGGACAAGACGTGTGCGCCGACGGCCGCCCCTTCCGGATCGTGCGTCAGCTCGACGGAGCCGTCCGTCTCGGCGGCGATCTCCTCTGCGCGGTGGACCACCTGCGGGATCGGCTCGAAGCCGGGGGGCGTGGCGACGCGGACGTGCATGCCCGCCTTCGTACCGGCCAGGAGCAGGGAATGTGCGACGTTGTTCCCATCACCCAGGTAGGTGAGGACCCGGCCGCGGGGGTCCCCGAGGTGCTCCCGGATCGTGAGCAGGTCGGCGAGGGCCTGGCAGGGATGCTCGAAGTCGGAGAGCGCGTTCACCACCGGGACCGTGGCGGTGGTGGACAGGATCTCCAACCGCTCCTGCTCGAAGGTCCGCAGCACGATCGCATCGATGTACCGGGAGAGGACGCGGCCCGTGTCCTGGATCGTCTCCCCCCGCCCGAGCTGCAGCTCCGCCGCGGACAGGACGACCGGGTGGGCGCCGAGCTGCTCCACGCCGACCTCGAACGAGACCCGGGTCCGTGTTGACGGCTTCTCGAAGATCAGCGCGATCGACCGGCCGTCGAGCGCCAGTCCGTGCGCGCGACGATCCGCCTTCAGCGCATCGGCGAGGTCGAGGAGGTCGAAGAGCTCGGTCGAGGTGAGGTCGTCGACGCTCAGGTAGTGGCGCATGACGCCCGAGTCTAATGGGACCGCCGACACGGGGCGTCGCGGCCTCAGGCTCGGAGCTCGGCTCCCAGCTCCGACCGGGCTCGGTCCACGATCGCGGCGACCACCGGTTCGACCTCCTCGTCCGTGAGGGTCCGGTCCGGTGCCCGGAACTCCAGCGCGAACGCGAGGCTCCGGTGACCGGGAGGCACGTCGCCACCGGTGAAGAGATCGAACAGCACGGCCCGGTCGAGGAGCGGCCCGGCGGCCGATCCCAGGATCCGCTGCAGGTCGCCGGCCGTCGCTCCGTCGGGAACGATGAAGGCGAGGTCGCGTCGGAGGGGCGGGAAGCGTGGCACGTCGCGGAACGCGACGGCCCGGGCACGCGCCGCGTCGAGCGCGGTGACATCGAGCTCGGCGACGGCGACCCGCCCGGCGAGGTCGAGGCGATCCGCTTCGGCGGGGTGGAGCTCACCTACCACGCCCATCAGACGTTCCCCGACGAACACCGAGCCCGACCGCCCCGGATGGAACGGTCGGTCGGCGCCGGGCTCGATCGTCCACTGGACGCCGAGCCCGCCGAGGACACCCTCGAGGATCCCCGTTGCATCCAGCGCGTCCCATCCGCGGCCCTCCGCGTGCAGCCCCTCCCCCGCCCGTCCGGCGAGGAGGATCGCGAGGTGCTCCCGCTCGTCGACGGGGTCGGCGAGGCGGAAGACATGGCCGATCTCGAACAGCGCGATCGAGGTCTCCCCGCGTCGCTGATTGCGATTCGCGGCATCGAGGAGGCGCGGGAGCAGGCTGGTCCGGAGGAACGGTTCCTCCGCGGACGGCGGGTTCGCGACCTGCACCGGATCCGTGTGCCGCATCAGCTCGATGTCGGAAGCCGAGGCGAACGTCAATGAGGCGGCCTCCCGGAGCCCCGCACGGACGAGCAGCTCACGGATCCGGCGCCTGGTGCGGTAGCTCTCTTGCTCGCCCCCGACCTCGCGGAGCGCCGGCACGGTGGACGGCAGCCGATCGTAGCCCTGGATCCGCACGACCTCCTCGATCAGGTCCTCCTCCCGCTCGAGATCGGATCGGAAGCTCGGCACCTCCACCTCGAGGCGGTCGTCGGCCGGTTCCGCGGCGATCTCGATCGTCGCGAGCGCCTGCGTCGCCGCCGCCGTGCTGACGGGGTACCCGAGGATCGCCGCGGCGCGGCTCGAACGGAGCGCGATCGCACGCCGCGGCGGTGGTGCACCGGCGTCGACCGCGTCCTCCAACACGGCGCCCCCGGTCCACTCCGCGATCAGCCGGGCGGCCCTCGCCGCGGCGGGACCGACGCCTTCGGGGTCGGTTCCCCGTGAGAAGCGGACCGACGCTTCCGTCAGGAGCTGGAGGCGCCTGGACGTGCGCAGGATCGATCGCGGCTCGAAGTACGCGCTCTCGATGAGCACATCGACCGTTCCGGGACCAACCTCGGACGATGCGCCCCCCATCACGCCCGCGATCGCGACCGGACGTTCGAGGTCGCAGATGAGCAGATCGTCGTCGAGCTCCCGCTCGACGCCGTCGAGCGTCTCGAGGCGTTCGCCCGGCTCGGATCGCCGCACGACGATGCCGGGACCGGCGAGCTGCCGGAGGTCGAACGCGTGGAGCGGCTGACCGAGGTCCAGCATCACGAGGTTCGTCGCATCGACGATCGGAGAGATCGGCCGCACGCCGCAGGCGGTGAGCCGCGCCTGAACGAGGATCGGGGTCCGACCCGTACCGATCCCTCGCACGATCCGCGCGAGGTAGCGCGGGCATCCCTGAGGATCCTCGATCTCGACGGTCGCCGCCGTCGAGGCCGGCTCCCCCACCTCCACGACCGTGACGTCGGGGCGGATGAGTGGTTCGCCGGTGGCCCCCGCCACCTCCCTAGCGATGCCGGTGATCGACAGGAGGTCCGGCCGGTTGGATTCGATCTCCAGATCGAGCACGACGTCGTCGAGTCCGAGCGTCGACCTGAGGTCGGCGCCAACCATCAGGTCTCCGGGCAGGAGCAGGATCCCGGTCTCGTGCTCGTGAGAGACCGCGAGCTCCCGAGGCGAGCACAACATCCCGTTGGAGATCTCTCCCCGGAGCGGCTTGGCCTCCAGCGGATCGTCGAGCACGGGCACCCGGGCCCCCGGTCGCGCCCACGGGACCAGATCCCCGGGCTTCATGTTCCGGACGCCCACGACGACCTGTGTCGGCCCGTCGCCGCCGTCGACGATCGCGATGCACAGCTTCTCGGCGTTCGGATGGTCGCGGACCTCGAGCACGCGGGCGACGACGACGCCGGCGAGTCCGTCCCACGGACGTTCGATCGATTCGAGGTGGACCCCCTTCAGCGCGAGGAGATCGCTGAGCTCCTCGGGCGACAGGTCCGTGGGGCATCGCTCGCGCAGCCATCCGACGGGCACCCGCATCAGCCAACGGCCTCGAACTGCTCGAGGAACCGAACATCCGAGTCCCAGAGGAGTCGGATGTCGGGGATCTGGAAGCGGATCATCGCCAGACGGTCATAGCCTCCACCGAACGCGAACCCCGTGTATCGCTCCGGATCGATGCCGCAGTTCTGGAGCACGACCGGGTGCACCATCCCCGAGCCCATGAGCTCGAGCCACCCGGAGAACGAGCAGGTCTTGCAGCCCGCGCCGTCGCACACGAAGCACGAGACATCCACCTGGGCACCGGGTTCGACGAACGGGAAGAAGGAGGGCGTGAGCCGGATCTCCCGTTCCTCGCCCAGGAGCGCCCGGTAGAAGGTCTCGAGCGTCCCCTTCAGGTCCGCGAACGTGATCCCCTCGTCGACGAGGAGGCCTTCCACCTGGTGGAACACGGGCATGTTCCTCGCCGTGATCTCCTCGTTGCGATACACGCGACCCGGCACCACGACGGCGACCGGCGGCCGCTGCGACTCGAGCGTGCGGATCTGCATCGGTGAAGTGTGGGTCCGCAAGACGAGCTCGGGGTGCCCCGGCACGTCGACGAACGTCGTGTCCATCGAGGTCCGCGCCGGGTGGTCCGGGGGGATGTTGAGCGCATCGAAGTTGTGCCATTCGTCCTCGACCTCGGAGCCCTCGACGACGCGGTAGCCCATCCTCGTGAAGATGTCGACGATCTCGTGCTCGATCAACGTGAAGGGATGCATCGAGCCCGTTCTCGGGCGGCGTCCGGGCAGCGTCAGATCGAGGCGGTCCGCGTTGACCAACGCGTCCTCGGCCGTGGACTCGAGCTCCGCACGTCGCTTCGACGCTGCGCTCTCCAGCTCCGCTCGGACCTCGTTCACGATCCGACCCAGATCCCTGCGCTCCTCCGCTTCGAGGGCTCCGAGGGAGCGCTGCACCTCGGCGAGCTGGCTCTTCCGTCCGAGGACGGAGACCTGCGCGGCCTCGAGCTCCTCGCGCGACGAGGCATCCGCGAACGCACGGCGGCCGCGCTCGCGCACGTGCTCGGCCGACTCGCGCATCTGCTGGACGTCCATGAGGTCCGCCGAGTCTACGGCGCGAGGGGCTGCGGATCGGTGACCGGCAATTCGAGCCGCAAGGTCAGGCGTCCCTCCGTGAGCTCCGCCCACGCGCGCCCGCCCTGAACCTCGGCCACCCGTCGCGCCACGTAGAGGCCGATCTTGGACCCGCCGCCGGCCCCCGGACGCCGGGCTTCGAACAGGGAGGCGACGTCCACGTCGGCGCGGGCTGCGCGTGAAGCGGACACGATCAGGCGTCCGCCCTTCAGTTCGCTCCCCATCCGGATCGGCCCCTCGCTCGCCCACCACACCAGCGCCTCCGCGAACGCGAGGAGCGTCGTCTTCAGGCGGCCGCCGTCGAGCATCGCCTTGGCTCCGGCCCTTCCCGCCCACTCGATCGGGGGGTGTTCCGGGTCGCGGGCCTGCTGCTCGGTGATCTGGCGCACCACGTCGGACACGTCCACCAGCTCGGCGAACGTCTGGAAGGTCCCGCTCATCACCCGGGCGGCGTCGAGGAGCTGCCGGACGATCGTGTCCATACGGTCGGCGTCGTGGACGATGCCGGTGAGCATCAGGTCGCGCTGCTCGTCCGTCATGTCCGTCCACCGCTTGCCGAGCGCGTAGCCGAACCCCTTCATGGCCGTCAGGGGCGACCGGATGTCGTGCGCGGCGGCCGCGACCAGTGCCTCGAGGGTTCCGGTGGTCGCACGGCTGCGCCGGACCCATTCGAACAGACAGACCGTGGCGGCGGCCGCGAGATTGAGGCTCTCCGCGCGCCCCGCCTGGGGCACGCGCACGCGTCGCTCGGCCGTCTCGAGGATCTCGGCGGGGAGGCCGTGCGCCTCGTTCCCGAAGACGAACGCGGGCGAGGGCGGGAGTTCCGCGTCGAACAGATCCTCATCGCCGTGCATGTCCATCGCGACGATGGCGAACCCTCGTTCCCGGAGGGTCGCGAGCGCGTCCTCCGTGGAGACATCCCGCACCACGGGGACGTGGAAGATCGAGCCGGCCGACGCGCGGACGCTCTTCGGGTTGTACGCATCGACCGAGCTGCCTGCGAACACGACCCCGGCCGCTCCCGCCGCGTCGGCCGAGCGGAGGATCGTGCCCGCGTTGCCGGGATCGCGCACCTCATGCAGGAGCGCGACCGCCCCCGTCGGGCTGAGCGCCTCGAGGGTCACGTCGACGAACGGAGCGACGCCCACGACTCCCTGCGGCGTGACGGTCGACGTCAGCCGTTCCATCACCTGGTCCGTGACGTGGTCGACGGTCACGCCGGCCTGCTTCGCGCGGATCGCGAGCGGATCGAGGTCGTCCTGCACGAACAGCGAGACGAGGCGTCCGTCCTCGGCCAGCGCCTCGGCCACGGCCTGCGCGCCCTCGACCAGGAAGCGACGATCCGTCTCGCGGAGGGCTCGCTTCTTCAACCGAACGGCGGCGACGACCTTCGGGTTCCTGCCGGACGTCAGCACGACGACACGCGCACCCCTCGCACGGGCGGAGTGTACGCAGGCCCCAACGGCCCGCTAGGAGCCGGAGGGACCCGACGCCTTCGCGGTCTCGACGAGCTGTGCGAAGGCGTCGGGGTCGCGGACCGCCAGGTCGGCGAGGATCTTGCGGTCGATCTCCACGCCGGCCGCGTGCAGCCCGCTGACGAAGCGGGAGTACGAGAGCCCGTGGGGTCGGACCGCGGCGTTGATACGCGTGATCCAAAGGCGGCGGAACTGCGCTTTGCGGTCCCGGCGGTCGCGGTAGGCGTACATGCCGGAGTGCATGACCTGTTCCTTGGCCACCCGGATCCGCTTGCGGCGGCTCCCCGTGTAGCCCTTGGCGGCCTCCAGGATCTCTCGGCGCTTCTTCTTCGCGTGCACCGAACGCTTGATACGCGCCATCGCTCAGTCCCCCAGCAGCCGCTTGATCGTCTTGGAGTCGGCCTTCGAGCCGACCTCCGCCATGCCCTCGATGCGGCGCCGGCGCGACGACGACTTCTTCGTGAGCTTGTGATTGCCCGTGGCCTTGCGGTGCAGCACAATGCCGTTCCGAGTGATCCGGAACCTCTTCGCGGTTGCTCGATGGGTCTTGTTCTTCGGCATCGGCTATCCCTCGTCCGTCTCTGCTGCGGTGGCGACCGGCTCGGCCTCGGCGACGGATGCCGATTCACGGGCCTGCGCGCGGGCCTGCTGTTCGAGATACCGCTTGTTGGGCGAGATCACCATGATCATGTTCCGCCCTTCCTGCTTCGGCATCGACTCCACGGTCACCATCTCACCCAGGTCCCCCACCAGTCGGTCCAAGATCTTGCGACCGAGTTCCGTGTGGGTCATCTCGCGACCCCGGAACATGATGGTGACCTTCACCTTGTGCCCGCCCCGGAGGAACCGTTCGACGTGGCCCTTCTTCGTGCCGTAGTCGTGCGCGTCGATCTTGGGGCGGAACTTGATCTCTTTGAGCTCGGTGCGGGCCTGCTTCTTCCGAGCTTCCTTCTGGCGGATGTCTCGCTCGTACTTGAACTTGCCGTAATCCATGATCCGGCAGACCGGCGGGTTCGCCTGGGGTGCAACCTCCACGAGGTCCAGGTCGAGCTCGCGTGCCCTGCGGACGGCTTCCTGGGTCGCGACCACCCCGATCTGCTCGCCGTCGGCGCCCACGAGGCGCACCTGGGGAGATCGGATCCTGTCGTTCAAGCGTGGCTCGGTCGAGACCCCGCATCACTCCCTTCGAAAACGAAGCACCGGACCAGCCGGTGCTTGTGGCAGATCACGTGGAACAACGTGCGCAGAGTATAGGACCAGGCTCCGATGCCTGTCGACGCTCCTCACCAGTCGGGCTCGAGGGGGCGCCCGTAGGCATCCTGGAGGCGTTGGGTGTCGTCCTCGGTCGTGTAGCCGTAGGCCACCTCGAGGATCCTCCCCGGATCGGAGCCGTTGCAGCGGATGCGGTGCGCCTGCTCGGCGGGGATCACGAACTCCTCCCCCGGGCCGGCGTCGACGGTCCGATCGCCGATCTCGATCGAGAGGCCGGGATCGAGGACCACCCATGTCTCATCGCGCATCCGGTGGTAGTGGACGCTCGTCTCCTGTCCCGGCTCCACGGTGATGACCCGCACCGACGACGGCTGGTTCAGGGCGTACGTGACGACCCTCCCCCACGGCTTCTCGACGATCATCGAACGCTCCCTTCCCGCTCCTCACGCTGGGCTCCGTCGGGCAGCCGGTCAAGGAGGTCGGCCATCTCCAGCGCGGCCTCCGCCGCGTCCCACCCCTTGTTGCCGTGGGGACCGCCGGCCCTGGCCTCGGCATCGGCCAGGGACTCGGTCGCCAGGACCTCGAAGACGACAGGGATCCCGGTGGTCCTGCTGACGTCGGCGACCCCGCGCGCCGCTTCGCCGGCCACGAGATCGAAGTGAGCCGTCTCGCCCCGGACCACGGCGCCGAGGCAGATCAGCGCATCGTAGGCCCCGGTCGACGCCAGCCGTCGGGCCACGAGCGGGATCTCGAAGGCGCCCGGGACCCAGGCGACGTCGACGGCATCGTCGGCGACCCCGTGGGCACGGAGGCCGCCGAGCGCGCCTTCAAGGAGCTTCGCCGTGACGTGCTCGTGGAACCGGGCGACGACGACGCCGACGCGCCGCCCGGCACCCTCCGGAGCGCCCCTCGACACCGTCATGCTCGGGCTTCGACCTCGTCGATCGCGGGTCCGTCGGCCTCGGGGAGATCGAGGAGATGACCGAGCTTCTCGCGCTTCGCCCGGAGATAGCCGACGTTCTGCGGCGTCGGATCCGTCTGCAGCGGCAGCCGCTCGTTGATCGCGAGGCCGTGTCCCTCGAGGCCCGCCCGCTTCTCCGGGTTGTTGGTGAGCAGTCGCATCGATCGGACCCCGAGGTCGTACAGGATCTGAGCGCCGATGCCGTAGTCGCGTTGATCGGCCGGGAACCCGAGCTCGATGTTCGCCTCCACCGTGTCGCGGCCGCGATCCTGGAGCGCGTAGGCACGGAGCTTGTGCGTGATGCCGATCGCGCGGCCCTCGTGCCCGCGGACGTAGAGGATCACGCCGCGCCCCTCACGCCCGATCAACTCCATCGCCCGGTCGAGCTGCCTCCCGCAGTCACAGCGGAGCGATCCGAACACATCGCCCGTGAGGCACTCGGAGTGCACACGGGTGAGGACGTCCTGGCCGTCATCCAGATCGCCCATCACCAGGGCGACGTGCGTCCGCGCGTCGGTCACGCTCTCGTACGCGATCGAACGGAACTCGCCGTGGCGCGTGGGGATGTTCGCCTCCGCCACCATGGTCACGAGGACCTCGCTCTGGCGACGGTGCTCGATCAGGTCGGCGATCGAGATGATCTTCAGATCGTGCGCGCGGGCGAACCGCTCGAGGTCCGGGAGCCGCGCCATCGTGCCGTCCTCGTTGACGGTCTCGCACAGGACGCCGGCCGGGAAGAGGCCGGCCAGTCGCGCGAGGTCCACGGCGGCCTCGGTGTGTCCCGCCCGCTTGAGGACACCGCCCTCCCGGTAGCGGAGGGGGAAGACGTGACCCGGCCGCGACAGGTCGCCCGGCTCGGTCTCGGGATCGATGATGGCCCTGATGGTGCGTGCGCGATCCGCCGCCGAGATGCCCGTCGTGACGCCCATCCGCGCGTCGACGGACACGGTGAACGCGGTCCGCCGTGAATCGGTGTTCGCGGCCACCATCAGCGGGATCTCGAGCTCGTCGAGTCGTTCGCCGATCACGGGCATGCAGATCACCCCGCTCGTGTGGCGCACGATGAACGCGATCGCCTCCGGGGTCACGCGCTCCGCGGCCATGATCAGATCGCCCTCGTTCTCCCGGTCGGCGTCGTCGACGACGATCACCATCCGACCCTGGCGGATCTCGTCGATCGCCTCTGGGATCGAGGCGAAGACGCTCGTTTCGCTCAGCGCGCTCATGCCGTTCGTTCCTTTCTCGGTCGGACGACGGTCGCGCCGTCGGTCGTGAGGTACTCGAGGTTCCGGGCCACGTACTTGGCGACGATGTCGACCTCCACGTTCACCCGGTCGCCCTCGCGAGCGGAGCCGAACGTGGTGGCGTGCAGGGTGTGGGGGATCAAGGCGATCTCGATCAGCTCTCCGTCGAGGGCCGCCACGGTCAGGCTCACACCGTCGAGCGTGACGGAGCCCTTCTCCACGACGTGACGGAGCAGCTCCCCAGGGAGTCGCACCGAGACTCGAACGCCGTCCTCGCCCTCGGACCTGACGGCGGTCACCTCGGCGACGCCGTCGACATGCCCCTGGACGAGATGGCCGCCGAGGCGCGAGGCGAGCGTGGCCGGACGCTCCAGGTTCACCGGGTCGCCGGCACGGCGCGAGCCGAGGTTCGTGCGCGCCAGGGTCTCCTCCGAGAGGTCGAAGGAGAGGTGCTCCGACTCGTGCTCGACGACCGTGAGGCAGACGCCGTCGATCGCGATCGAGTCTCCGATCGCCGCGTCCGAGGCCGTCACCGGACCGCGCACGACCAGCCGCGCCCCGTCCCGGTCGATCACGGTCCCCAGCTCCTCAACGATCCCGGTGAACATCGGCCACCACCTTCAGGTCGCGATCGAGGCGCTCGACGGACACGATGTCGATCGGGGACGCCTTCGCGAGCGTGGGCGCGCCCGCCCCGGCCAGCCACCCCGGGGCGTCGCGTCCGCCCAGCAGCATGGGCGCGAGGTACAGGACGATCTGATCCACCACGCCGTCACGGATCGCGCTCCAGGCGAGCGTTGGACCGCCCTCCAACAGCACACCCTGGAGGTCCCGCTTGCCGAGGATCTCCACCAGCGCCGGCAGTGACACACCGCTCTCGTCGCGGTCCACCACGGTGACATCCGCGCCTGCGTCGAGCCATTCCTGACGCCTCGACGGCGGCGAGAGCTCGGTCGTGGCCACCAGCGTCGGCGCGGCCTCGTCGAAGACGCGCCGGTCGCCGGTGACCCGGCCCGACGGGTCGACGATGACCCGGAGCGGGGGCCGCGCCGACGCGTACGCGGCATCTCGCACCGTCAACCGGGGATCGTCTGCGAGGGCGGTCCCCGAGCCCACCACGACGGCATCGGACCACGCCCGCAAGCGCTGGACGTCCGCCCTGGCTTCCTCCCCGGTGATCCACGTCGACGAACCGTCACGGGCCGCGGCCTTCCCGTCGAGCGACGACGCCATCTTGAGCACGACGAACGGACGACCGGAGCGCACGTGAGCGCTGAACGCGAGGTTCTGCCGGACCGCCTCCTGCTCGAGCAGCCCGACCTCGACGGCGAGCCCCGCCTCACGGAGCGTGCGGAACCCACTCCCGTCGACGATGGGATTCGGGTCCCGGGTGGCCGCGATCACGCCCTCGACCCCGGCGGCGATCAGGGCTCGAGCGCAGGGCGGCGTCCGGCCGTGATGATCACAGGGCTCGAGGGTCACGAACGCGGTCGCGCCGGCGGCTCGATCTCCCGCCAGCCGCAGCGCCATGGCTTCGGCGTGCTCCGTGCCGGGGCCCTCGTGCCACCCCTCGCCCACCACCCGCCCGTCGCGCACGAGCACGCAGCCGACCAACGGATTGGGTGAAACGCTCCCCCAGCCTCGCGTCGCGAGCTCCAACGCCCGACGCATGTGCCGCTCCCGGTCCACGCTCCTCCGTTCTCCGGGAGCGGGAGTGGACAGGAGGAGGAAGGCGCTGCGAGACCGCACGCGGCGGCCCCTTCGCGCCTGTTCCCTCCCATCCCGACTCTCACGGTCGGTCCCGGGATCGCACCGGGTC
>JBOGVC010000140.1:0-8504 GCA_050695275.1 Actinomycetota bacterium
GTGCAGTCGCAGCTCGACGTGCCGCTCGAGAAGGACCAGATCCACATCGGTCCGCCCGACCACGTCCCGTGGCTCGAGGATCGCAAATGGGCGATGATCCGGCTCGAGGGTCGCAACTTCGGCGACGTCCCGATCTCGGTCGAGATGAAGCTCGAGGTCTGGGACTCGCCGAACTCTGCCGGCGTCGTGATCGATGCGGTCCGGTGCGCGAAGCTCGCGAAGGATCGAGGCATCGGCGGTCCGCTGATCGGACCCAGTGCCTACTTCATGAAGTCGCCCCCGGTCCAGTTCACGGACCCGGCGGCGCACGACATGGTGGAGGGCTTCATCCTGGGCAACGGGCATGCCGAGGACCAGGACTGGACGCGGTTCTTCGACGTCCGATCGGCCGAAGCCTGACCGGCGGAGCGCTCCCGCGCCTCGGATAGCCTGACGGCTCGGTGAACACCGGGCCGGGAACGATCGAGCGGATCCGCGGGGCTCTTGCGAGCCCCGACTTCCGGAAGCTGTTCGCGATCCGGCTCGTGAGCCAGTCCTCCGACGGGCTGTTCCAAGCGGCGCTCGTGGCGTCGGTCGTGTTCCTCTCGCCGGAGAGGCAGGACACCGCGGTCGGGTTCCTCAAGGCGACGCTCGTCATCGCTCTCCCCTACTCGATCCTGGGGCCGTTCGTGGGGGTCTTCATCGACCGGTGGCGACGCCGACGGATCTTGCTGATCGCCCCGTGGGTGAAGGCCGCGGCGGTCGGCCTCGTGCTCTTCGATCCGATCGACCAGGCGGTCCCCTTCTTCGCGGGCGCGCTCCTCATCATGTCGGTGAATCGGTTCTTCCTGTCGACCGCGGCCGCGATCGTCCCGCGGCTCGTCTCGCACGAGGACCTCCTCGTCGCGAACTCTCTCGCCACGGTCGGGGGCACCGTCGCCTTGCTCGCCGGGGTCTTCGTTGGAGGTCGCGTCATCGACGTCGTCGGTCCGATCGGTCCAGTGGTCATCGCAGCCGGCATCGGGTGGCTCGGCGCCTCGTGGATCGCGTCGCGCATCGAGAACTCCCTCAAACCCCACACGATGCCGGAGGATCCCGAGCTCCTCCGGCACCAGCTGCGGCGCGTGGGTGTGGAGTTCTCCGACGGGGCTCGGCGCCTCCTCCGCAGCCCGCGTGCGATCGGCCCGATCGTGTCGATCACCCTCGACCAGATCGGACAGGGGATCGTGCTCACGCTGTCCCTCGTGGTCTTCCGCCACACGTTCGGTGAGGGGGTCGCTTCGTTCTCGAACCTGATCGGGGCCGGCGGCATCGGCGTTCTGGTCGGCATCCTGACGGTGGGCAAGCTCGAGGAACGGTTCTCGAAGCCGAGGATCGTGGCCGCTGCGTTCGTGGTCGGCGGGATCGCCCTGATCGCCGTGTCACTCCTCATCCGGGACTGGAGCATCCTGCTCGCGAGCTTCGCCGTGGGGCTCACGTTCGCGTGGAAGAAGATCTCAGTGGACACGATGGTGCAGGAGGCGATCCCCGATGGCTATCGCGGACGCGTGTTCAGCGTCTACGACGTCGTCTACAACCTCGCGAGGGTGGTCGCCGCGGCGCTCGCGATCCCGATGATCCCGCGACTCGGCGTCGAAGGCTCCCTCGCGATCGTTGGCATCGTCTTCGTGCTGTGGCCTCCGGTGATCGGTCGCTGGTACGGGCGCGAGCCGGAGCTCGAGGTCCGGTTCGTCGCCGGCGGCCGCGCCGACGAGACGCCGCGCGCGATCGTCTGGGGCGGAGCGGAGGAACCGGTGGAGCTCGTCCGGACATGGCGGGAGGAGCGGGACGGACAGCGACGGCTGGCATTCCGCCTCGCCCTCCCGGACGGCACGCAGCTCGACATCAGCCGACCCGAGCCCGACGGGCCCTGGCGCCTCGATCGCGAGGACGATCGGACGCCGTCCGGACCGGGACCGGCGCGTATCGTGTCCGGCGAGCCAGACGAGCGAGGGCCGTGAATGGACGAGCGCATGAAGCGGAACGCCCTGATCGCAGGGGCCGTCGTGCTCGCGCTGCTCTCGATCGGCTCGGGGGCGCTGATCGCGCTGTCCGGCGACGGCGAGCGGGCGACCACGCCGACCACGACGCCGAGCCTCACCCCATCGGTCGAGCCCAGCGTCGCGCCCGATCCGACAATGCCCGAGTCGCCGGAGCCGCCGGGCGGAGAGTCGCCCGTCCTCGAGGACGGCCATCACTTCGTGTACGTGACCAGCGCTTCCCGACTGGAGGACGGCACCTCGGAGGTGGAGTTCGACCTCGCCCTCTTCTACGTGGATGAAGACGCGGAGCGGGAAGCGGCCGAACGCGACGACGAGGTCGTGAACGGCTACTACATCGTGAACGAGAACGACCGGCTGCGGATCTTGCCGATCGCCGACGACGTCGAGGTCGCGTACATCCCCGTCGATGCGTGCTGCGCCCCCCAGCCCGGGAACATCGACGCCTGGCTGGAGGCGGTCCTCGAAACGAACCAGACCGACTACGGCGGCACGGACGTCCCGTGGTGGTTCACCGTCGAGGGCGGGGAGATCACGCGGATCGAGCAGCAGTATCTGCCGTAGGGACCTCCGCGGTTGCCGGCGCGGCCTCTCGCGCCCGCAGCGCGAGCAGCCCGGCCACGACCGCCACCGCTCCGCTCGCGATGAGCGCTTCGGGCACGCCCCAGGCCTCCGCGACCCATCCGGCGATCGGCCCTCCGATCGCGCTGCTCCCCAGGAAGATGGTGGTGTAGAGCGCCATCACCCGCCCGCGCATGTCCGCTCGGGTGAACCGCTGGAGCGTGGAGTTCGCGGTGATAGCGAACAACATCGAGGCGTACCCCACCGGCACCATGGCGATCAGCCCCCACACGAACGTCGGCGCCCACCCGGCGACGGCGATGAAGAGGCCGAATGCCACCGAGAAGCCGGCCAGTCGGCGCAGCGTCGGTTCCGTCTGTCGGTTGGCCATCGCGATGGCACCGAGGAATGCCCCGAGTCCGAGCGCGGCGTAGAGCCAACCGATCTCCAATCCGGAGCCGAGATACGTCCGGTGCGCCTGGAGCGGGATCAGCACGCTGAAGTTGAACGTGAACAGATACACGAGCGCCATCACGACCAGCGGCACGCGGAGCGCTTGGGAGCTCCACACGTAGCGGAGCCCGGCGCGGACGAGACCAGGCTCCCGCTCGGCCTTCCGTTGTGGGTGGAGCTCGTGGATCCGCATCGCGAGCAGGGCGACGATCACCCCGACGTAGGAGACGGCATCCAGGAGGAACGGCGACCACAGGCCGAGGCCATCGATCATGAGCCCGGCGACCGCGCCTCCCAGCACGCGGGTGCCGGTGAAGACGGCGCTGTTCAGGCTGATCGCGTTGGTGATGTGCTCCTCGCCGACGAGCTCGACGTAGAAGGACTGCCGCGTCGGGGGCTCGATCGCGAGGATCAAGCCGGTCAGGAACGCGATCACGAACACCATCCAGATCTCGACGACGCCGGTGGCGACGAGCGCGAACTGCACCGCAGCGAGCACGGCGTAGCCGGCGTTCGACCAGACGAGGATGCGGCGCTTGTCGAACCGGTCGGCGATCGACCCCGCGTAGACCCCGAAGAGGAGGACCGGCAGGAACAGGAGCGCCGCCTCGATCCCCAGCGCGACGCCGCTGTCCGTGAGCTTCAGGACGAGCACGGCGCCCGCGGTCCAGTTCACCCACGTGCCGGTGACCGAGATCAGCTGCCCCACGAAGAAGAGCCGGAAGTTCCTCGAGACGTGCATCGAGGAGAACGTCTTCCGCATCTCGTCGGCCAGCCGGGACATACATCCAGACTACGAGGCGAAACCAACCGCCCTCTCCGGGGTAGTGACCGGCGGGTGGGAGGACCCTCTAGATGAACAGACTCACTGCCGCGTCGCGCATCTCCGCGATCGCGGTGGCAGCACCTATCGGCTCCTCGAGCCCATCGAGCAGATCCTCCCGCTTCAAGCCGAGGAGGTCCATCGTCATCTGGCAGGGGATCAGGCGCACTCCGAGGTCCTGCGCGGTCTGGATCAGCTCCTCGGGCTTGGCCACCTGATGGTCGTTGGCGAGCTTCTTGAACATCGCGGGCCCGGCTCCGGCGAACTGGTACCGGCTGAGCTTGGCCTTCTGCGCGGAGCCCGGGTTCATCATCGACATCATCTTCTGCATCCAGTTCGACCCCGTGATTCGCACGTCCGGCTTCACGATCGCGAAGAGCCCCCAGAACGTGAAGAAGACGGAGGACTCCATCCCGGACGCCGCGGCGGTCGTGGCGAGGATCGTCGTCGGCCAGATCCTGTCGAGGTCACCGCCCCAGGCGATGATCGTCAGCTTGTTCTTCTTCTCGATCCGCTTGCCGTCGGCTTCCTCGAGCACCTCGACGCGGCGAAGCAGGTCGGCGAGCTGGAGCTCCGACGTCAGGTCCGTCTCGGTCGTCGCCATCGAGCTCACCGCTTCCTGATGACGTAGCGGTAGACGCCGTCCGACTCGTCGGTTTCCAGCAGCTCGTTCCCGCTGAGCTCCGCCCAGCTCGGGACGTCGCTCTTGGAGCCGGGATCGGTCGCGAGCAGCTCGAACAGGGAGCCGCTGCTCGCATCTCGGATGGCCTTGGCCAACGACACGAGCGGCCCCGGGCAGGACTGCCCTTTCGCATCGATGGTGGCGGTGATGGTGTCCACGGCGGGACCTCCTGGGATCTCTGAGGGCGGGTGGTGCGGGGATGGTGCGGAAGGCTGGGTCCGTCCCGGTCAGGCGGGACAGCAGATGCGGTCGGGGATCATCGCCCCCACGGTCCCGGCTTCGCGTGTGCACACCATTTGCAGGTGCAACACCCTAGTCGACCGTTCTCATCCCGGCAAGGTCCAGATGCGTCGCTCGCCGCGCATCCTCCTTGCCTCCCAACGCATCACGGGCCGATCGGCTCCATCACCTGGATGCATCCACCGTCGGCGCCGAGTTGGCGAAGTCCCTCGCGATCGCCCGGACCGAAGTCGATGACCCCGCCTCCCGAGGGGTGCATCAGCTCTCCGGCAGCGCGCACGTGCCCGAGCCCCATCAGGTGGCCCAGCTCATGGAGGATCACGGGTCCCTGCTGGCCGGGGAAGCTGAATCCCGGTGGGTTGGGATCGTCGGCGTTGATCGCCACCCATCCGCTCACGTAGACGTCGTCGAGGCGCGTCGGGGGGATGACCGGGACGGCGACGCCGGCGGCGACGCGATCGCCTCGTTCGAACGGGATGTCCGTGTCGTCCGGATCCACCCACGCGATCAGGACCGGGACCCACCGATCCCCGTATCGATCGAACTGGTACACGTCGCGGTAGATCGACGCTTCCTCGTCGGTGGTCCCTTCGTAGACGAAGGCGATCCCCGTGGCCGCCGTCATCCGGCGCACGGCCTCGTGGACGTCCTCGATCGATCCCGGCGGTGCGAGCTCGGCGTTGACGACGTAGTGGATCGGTTCGCAGGGGTCCCATCGGGTCGGGGTCCCCTGGTCGGTCCGATCCAGGAACAGGAAACCGGGTCCCCGGGGCTCCTCCGCGCCCTCGAACAAGGGTGCGATCGCCACCGCCCCCATGCTGAGTGCGAGGAGCACGCAGACGACGGTCACCCAGATCGGGAAGCGGCGGCGGCGCGGGAACTCGACCTCCACCGGCGCGAGGTCGGGCCGCAGCGGTACCGGTGGCGGGGGAAGCGGCTCCATCACTCGATCCTAGGTCGTCTCGTGTGGAAGACATCGGCGTGCCCGGGTTCCGCCTTCAGCGACCCTGGGTAGGGTGGTTCCGATGGTGCGCCGCGGCTTCCTCTGGATGATCTGCCTCGGCACGCTGGTCGCGGCAGTGGCTCCGGCCTCGACCGCCCTCGCCGCCGCTTCCCTCACCGTCGACACGTTCGATGACACCTTCGACGGGAGCTGCGCGGACGCGGACTGCTCCCTCCGTGACGCCGTCGCGTCCGTCGATGACGGCGGCACCGTGCGCCTCCCACCGGGTCTGTACGGCCTCGCTCGTTCGGGAGCGGGGCCGAACTCCGGGGACCTCGACCTCGACCGTCCGGTGACCATCGTGGGCATCGGCGAAACGGGCAGTTTCCTGGACGGGTCCGGCCTCGGTGACCGCCTGTTCGACGTCACCGCGGACGTCACGCTTCGTCACCTCGCATTGCTGAACGGCGGTCCGACGGAGCGGGGCGGTTTCATCCGAGCCCGGGATGGAGCCCTTCGGGTCACACTGGTCACCACGTTCCAGGGGATCGCCGGGACCGGCGGGGCGATCGCGATCGGCGAGAGCGCCACTGCTTCGATCGACCGCTCGTGGATCTTCGCGAACCTGGCGAACGAACGCGGCGGAGGACTCTTCATCAAAGGTGCGGCGACGGTCACCAGGTCGACGATCTCGGACAACCGGGCGGAAGGAGGCGGCGGTGGCGCGTTCGTCGCACGATCGGCCTCGCTCTCGATCAGCGACTCCACCGTCTCCAGCAACGTGGCCGCCAGGGGCGGAGGCATCCGGGCGATCGGCGGAGCGGACATCTCCTCCTCCACGGTCGCCTCGAACCAGGCGCGGGTGGGTGGCGCCGTGGCGTCCTCACCGGATCCTCAGACCTCGGTCACGAACTCGATCTTCGCGCGGAACGAGGCGAGCGCCCGTGGTCCGCTCTGCGTGCGCGCTCTGACGTCCGGCGGTGGCAACGTCTCGGACCGTCGAGGCTGCGGCCTCTCGGGGCCGCGCGACCTCACAGGGGTGGATCCGCGGCTCGGCCCCTTGGAGCAGAACGGGGGGCGCACCCTGACGCACGCACTGCGGACCGACAGTCCGGCGGTCGGGCGAGGGCGAGCGTGTACCCCAACCGATCAGCGTGGAGCGCCGCGCTCCGACTGCGACAGCGGCTCGTACGAGCTGGTCTTCTGCCTCGACCGCCCGGTCACGATCGTGGGGACGCCCGGACCGGACGAGTTCTCGGGAGGCCTCGAACGCGACGTCTTCCTCGGTCGCGGAGGCGACGACGAGTTCCAGGGTTCGCTCGACATCGATCGGGCGTGCGGGGGGGCGGGCGACGACCACCTGATCGGCGGCCCCGACGACGATCAGCTCGCTGGCAACACCGGTCGCGATCTCCTCCTCGGCGAGGGCGGCGACGACCTCCTCGTGGGGGGACCCGGTGGCGATGTCTGCCGAGGCGGTAACGGGCAGAACATCACCCGCCGCTGCGAAACCGTTTCCTGACGTCTCCCTACCGGATCCGGCGCCTGCGCTGCTTGGGCCAGTAGACGAGCACGACCTTCGCCTTCACCTGCTCCCGCCTCACCGGCCCGAAGTGGCGGCTGTCGGTGGAGGCGTCTGCGCGATCACCCTCCACCCAGAGCTCGTCGTCGGCCAGCGTGCGTTCGCCCACGCGCTCGTTCGGCACGCCCGTGATCCGCTTCACCATCTCGTAGCCGGGGCGGCCGGGATGCTCGACGACCACGACGTCGCCGCGCCGGAACCGACGGCGCGCCACGGCCAACGCCCAGTCGCCCGGCATCAGCGTCGGGACCATGCTGGCCCCCTGGACCTCGATCCTGGAGGGTCGCCATCGGAACACTGCCACGCCGATCGCGGCCACCGTCGCTACGGCGCTCAGCGCCGCAAGCGGTCTCGGGGACCGATGGTAGGGTGGCTGCTCACCCCACGTCGGAGGAGGCGGATCCATGTTCGAAGCATTCCTCAAACCGCAGCGGACCGTCCACGCTCACTGCGACTTGCCGTGCGGGATCTACGACCCGGCACAGGCGCGCATCGAGGCGGAGTCCGTGAAGGCATGCCAGGAGAAGTACCAGGGCTCCGACGACGCGATCTTCAAGGACCGCGCGGTCTCCATCAAGGAGCAGCGCGCGAACCTCGTCAAGGAGCACCTCTGGGTCTTGTGGACGGACTACTTCAAGCCCGAGCACCTCGAGACCTACCCGCAGCTCCACGAGCTCTTCTGGAACGCCACGAAGGAGGCCGGCAACGCGAAGCGCTCCGAGGATCCGGCGCCGGGACAGAAGCTGCTCGACGCGATCGACGAGCTGTCGAAGATCTTCTGGGAGACGAAGGCCGCGTGAGGTCGATCACGGCGTGAGGTCGATCACGGCGTGACTTCGATCGCCGTCGCGTAGCCGATTCGGTCACAACGAAAAGAGGGGCCGGGCCGCCTTCTGCGGCCCGACCCCTCGCCTTCACCCACCCCACCGTAGGAGAGAGGCCGACGGGCGGGGCCGTCGGAAACACCCGCCCGCCGGCGACGCGCACCCGCGAAGGGCGCACGACCAGGTCTTCGGTTCCTTCACCCGTTGAGGGGCGAGGAAACCGGCGGCACCGGGGCGGGTCTGGCGGCACCCCGGCACCGGCCGGTCTCGTGCGCAAGCATCGGTCAGAAGGACCACTGCGGCATAGTGGTCGAAGGTCGAAAGTTGGCCGACTTCCGGCTGATACGTTGGCCGACCTATGCGCGACATCGGTCTGGT
>JBOGVC010000141.1:0-5702 GCA_050695275.1 Actinomycetota bacterium
TGAGCACCGACGGGCTCGGCGAGACGCCCACGTCCGACGCGAGATGCCGGGCGATCTCGAGGCTCCCGGTCTCCGGGAACTGCGTCACGACGTCCCACGCGACCAGGTCCATGTGTCCCTCCTCATCGGGCTGGAAGTAGAGCACCTCGGCGGAGAAGGGGACGTCGCCCTCGGCGGTGAAGCCCGTGGGGCCGGCGCCGCCGGTGGTCCCCACGCGGAGGAATACGGTGCCGTCGCGCACCTCGTCGCGTGCCTCGTGGAAATGGCCCGACAGCACGAGCGGGACGAGCCCCGCGACCTCCGCCGCCATCCGGTCGTCGTGGACGAGGACGATGTCGGGTGGCTCCGGGAGGGCGGACACGTCGGCGAGGACCTGGTCGGCCGCGCCGGCGACCAGCTCGACGACGTCCTCGTCTCCGAGGGGTGTGCCCCGTGCCTCGTTGAAGTACGGGTGACCGAGTCCGTAGATCCTGAAGCCCTCGACCTCTTCCGTGTCCCCGTCGAGCACGACGGTCCCTTGCACGCGGTCGAGAGCGTCCTGGAACGCTGCCGAGTCGTGGTTCCCTCGGACCCAGACGTAGGGGAGCCCGAACGCGGAGATCTCCGACAGGATGAACTCCTCGTCGGGCGCTCCGAACGACGTGGTGTCGCCGGTGTCGATCACGAACTGCACGTCGAAGCTGCGGGAGAGCTCCTGCGCGAAGTCGTAGCCGAGGGTCGACAAGTGGATGTCGGAGATGTGCAGGACGCGGATCTCGTCTCCCCGGCCGAGCGGGTTGGATTCGATCGCGGCGTACGCGCGCGCGGCGCCGGCCACCACGCGGCGGAGCTCCTCGCGGAAGTAGCCCACGCGCTCGATCGCGCCCTCGACGGGACCGAACAGCTGTGGCACCAGCCGGAGGGAACCCGTGTAGCTCGGCGCTTGGAACGCGGCGGCGTCGAACCCCAGCGCGGTGAACCCGACGGAGAGCAGGACGGTCACGAGGCCCGCGACGGTTGCGCGAAGCACGAGGAGCCATCGGAACCGGTACGCCAGCAGCCCGAGGGCCGCCGCACCCGCGATACCGACGAGGACCACCCAGGCGGCGAAGCGCCCCGCGGCGTCGAGCGTGTTCCGTTCCACCTCGGCGGCCACCGAGTCGATCCCACGCCGGAGTCCTTCCTGGAGTTGCTCGACGTCGACCTCCCGGAGCGACGCGCGCAGATGCAGGGGCGCGCCGTGGGTATCGGCGCGGACCCGGCCCAGTGGGGGGAGCGAGATGTCGGTGACGCTCCGCCCGAAGTCCGCCTCGACCTGGATCTGGAACGGTCCGGCGTCGAGGGTGGTCTTGGCGAAAGCCTGGAGGGCGAGGGCGGCGCCCGCGACGCCCACCAGGACGGGCCCGGCGACCGCCGCCCACCAGGCCCAGCGAGGCGAGCGTGCCATGGCGGGCACCGTAGCAGCGACCCGAACCGGAGAGGCACGTCTCGCTAGACGTTGGCCGGTTCGCCGATGGCCGCCGCGTCACCGAGCTCGTGTGCCACTTCGAGGAAGGAATCCACGGTGGGAGGGTGGCCATCGGCCCATGCGATCCCGTAGCCGATCAGCGGCGCCGGATCCTCCAGCTGGCGGTAGACCACTCCAGGCGTCTGCTGAGCGGAGCCGATCCCGGCGATCCCTATCCCTTCGCCGTTCGCGACGTGCTCGAGACGGCGAGCGTCCTCGAGCTCGGGGACCTGCCGCGTTCGAGGATGCTTCGACGTGCCGAACATGATGCGGTGGATGAACTCGGTCATCTCCGGGTTGACGTTCCGAGGCCAGTCGATGAACGGTTCCTCCAACAGCTCGCTCCTCGGGACGCGATCGAGCTTCGCCAGTCGATGCCCTTCCGGGAGGATGACCACGAGCTCGAACGTCCCCAGCTGCTGGTAGCGAGGCTTCGGCTCGACGGATTTGAAGGGGGAGAAGACGACCGCGACGTCGAGCGAATGGGTGCTGATCCCATCGATGAGGTCGGAGTGGAGGCGGGGATGGACCTCGACCTCGATATCCGGGTGCCGGCGTCCGAACTCCTGGACCACGGCCTCCGCGGCGGGAGGGATCCCGAGCACGGGAGTGCCGATCTTCAGGAGCGCCTTCATCCCGTTCTCGGCCAGGATCGCGCTCGCCACGGCTCGATCTGCGAGCTCGACCGTCAATCTGGCCTGATCCAAGAACGCTCCTCCCGCTTCGGTGAGCTGCACGCCCCTCCGCCGATCGCGGGTGAAGAGCTGGGCATGGAGAGAGCGCTCCAGTTTCCCGATCTGCTGCGAGAGGCCCGACTGGGCGATGTGGAGCCGTTCGGCCGCCTTCCCGAAATGCAGCTCCTCGGCGACCGCGATGAAGTAGCGGAACTGACGGAGCTCGACGTTGCTCACCGGCGCCCTCCCACCGATCCGTGGAGCGATCGACCATATCTTGGCTCCACGCGACCATGGTGTCGACTTCCGCCAGGTCAGGTCACGGACGGTGTGACCTCGGAGTCGGCGATCTCGCGCGCCACTTCGACGAACGACTCCAAGGGCGGGGATGTCTGGATGGCAGACCAGGCGACCCCGTAGCCGAGGAGCGGCGTGTCCTCATCCAGGGGGCGCAAGACGACGCCCGATCGTTCCACGCCCGGATGCATCACCGTGACCCCGACTGCTTTGCCCGCGGCGATGAGCTCGAGGCGTCGAGTCTCCTCGAGCACCGGTACCTCCACCCGCTGGGGATGCGGGATCTTTCCGAAGAGGGCCGTGTGGATGTAATCGGACAACTCGGGATTGATGGTCCGTGGCGCATCGAGGAACGGCTCGTTCAGCAGCTCTGCTCGCGGGACCCGTTCGAGCTTCGCCAGTCTGTGGCCTTCGGGGACGGCTGCCACGAGCTCGTATGCACCGAGCTGGAGGTACCGCGGCGGCGGTTCCACGTGCTTGAAGGGGGAGAAGACCACGGCGACGTCGAGGGCGAACGTGCTGATCCCGTCGATCAGCTCGGAGATCAGTCGCGGATGGAGCTCGACCTCCACATCCGGGAACCGGTCTCCGAACCTCTGCAGGAGTCGCTCTGCCATCGGCGGCATCCCGATCACCGTGGTCCCCACCTTCAGGAGCGCGTGCTTCCCGCGCTCGGCGAGAGCCACGCTCCCCACGGCTCGGTCCGCGAGCTCGACCGTGAGTCGGGCCTGATCCAAGAACACCCGTCCTGCCTCTGTGAGCTGCACCCCCTTCGACCGATCGCGGGTGAAGAGCTTGGCGTGGAGGGCCCGTTCCATCTTCCCGATCTGCTGCGACAGACCCGACTGAGCGATATGGAGCCGCTCGGCCGCTCGGCCGAAGTGGAGCTCCTCGGCGACCGCGATGAAGTACCGGAATTGGCGGAGCTCGACGTTCGCCACGTTCCCTCCCCGATCAGAAGCTTGACTGATGACCCCATCTTCCCTGCTTCCAAGGGTATTGTCAACTGACAGTGTCGTATGACAGACTCCGAGGAGTCACGCAGCCGGGAAGATGGGAGATGTGGTGGCACCCTCACGGATCGGTGAGTCCTTGCGCGCGGCCCGGATGCGTCTGGGCTGGAGCCGGGAGGCACTCGCGTTCCACTCCGGCGTGAGTTGGTCTGCCATCGCGCAGATCGAGTCGGGCAGGCGCAAGGACGTTCGCCTGAGCAGCTTGTCCGCGTTGGCGGATGCGCTCGGTGTGAGCGTCGACCATCTGATCGGGACCGCGGCGGCCACGACACCGCAGCCGTTCGATCATCGACTCCTCACGTACCGGTCGGACGAGGACTTCCTTGGGACTGCCATCCCGTTCTTCGCCGAAGGGATGGAGCAGTCCGAGTGCCTCCTGGCGGTCACGACGGAGGAGAAGAGTGGGCTCCTGCGTGACACGCTCGGCGATCGTTCCGAACACGTCGAGTTCGCGAACCGGGCGCAGTGGTATCAGTCACCAGAGACGGCCTTGCGCGGGTATCGCACCTTCGTGAAGGAGAAGTTCGAAGCCGGAGCGGCATGGGTCCGCGTCGTCGCCGAGGCCGTGTGGTCGGGCGATGCCGACGACATCGCCGTGTGGACCCGCTACGAATCGATCGTCAACCTGGCGTTCGCGTCGTCACCGGTCACATTCGTCTGCACGTACGACGAGGAGTCGCTCCCCGAGGACGTCGTCGCTGACGCACTCCTCACCCACCCCGAGTTCGCTCGAGAAGGTGACGCGACCGCGAATCCCTCGTATCGAGGACCCGAGGAGTTCCTGGTCCATCACTGATCGCTCGCTCCTCTGCTCCACCTCGCGCTAGGCGGCGTCAGCCGCTCGACGGATCTCCGCGATGTCGATCTTCTGCATCTGGAGCATGGCCTGCGTCGCTCGCTGTGCTCTCCCGGGATCGGGGTCGCCGAGGAGACCGTAGAGCTCGGTGGGGATGATCTGCCAGGACAGGCCGTACCGGTCCTTCAGCCAGCCGCACATGCTCTCCTCGCCTCCGTCGGTGAGCGCGGACCAGAGCTCGTCCACCTCTCCCTGCGATGCGCAGCTCACGACGAAGGAGATCGCGTCCGTGAACGAGTGGTCCGGACCTCCGTTCAGGGCCGTGAACTCCTGCCCCTCGACCTGGAACGCGACCGTCATGGCGGTGCCGGCAGGGGCGGGCATCCCCTCGCCGTAGCGAGCGACGTTCGTGATCTTGGATGTCCCGGGAGTGGCGCCGCTCCACTCGCTGAACACCTTCACGTAGAACTCGGCGGCCTCCTCGGCCTTGTCGTCGTACCACAGGAACGGGCTGACCTTCGACATCTCGATCCTCCTCCTCTTCGGCCCCTCCTGGGGCGTTCACCATCTGGTCGGAGCGGACCCGCCGGTCTCGACATCAACGGCGAGGGAAGACCGTACCTGTGTTTGCTCCGGTGACCGGGCGGGAATCTCACTGGCAGGCTTCGGGGGCAAACCCTTCCCCTCGGAGCCGAAGGCGAAGAGAGCGGGCCCGCGGAAGCGGGCCCGCTCATTCGCGTCGGGGGGCGGATGGGGCTCTAGACGTCGTAATAGAGGTGAAACTCGTGCGGGTGCGGCCGGAGCCGGATCGCGTCGACCTCGTGGGCCCGCTTGTACTCGATCCAGGTGTCGATCACGTCCTGGGTGAAGACGCCGCCTTCGAGCAGCCACTGGTGATCGGCCTCGAGCGTGTCGAGCACCTCCTCCAGGGAGCCCGGGACCTGCTTGACCGAAGCCTTCTCCTCGGGCGGCAGGTCGTAGAGGTCCTTGTCCATCGGCTCCGGCGGCTCGGTCTTGTTCTTGATCCCGTCGATCCCGGCCATCAACATCGCGCTGAACGCCAGATAGGGGTTGCACGCGGCGTCGGGCGTGCGGAACTCCAGGCGCTTCGTGGCCGGCTGCCGTGAGAACACGGGGATCCGGACGCACGCGCTGCGGTTCCGCTGCGAGTACACGAGGTTGATCGGCGCCTCGTAGCCCGGCACGAGCCGGCGGAACGAGTTCGTCGTGGGGTTCGTGAACGCCAGGAGCGCCGGGGCGTGCTGGAGCAGCCCGCCGATGTACCACCGGGCCATGTCCGAGATGCCGGCGTAGCCGACCTCGTCCCAGAACAGGTTCTCGTCGTCCTTCCACAGGCTCTGGTGGGTGTGCATCCCGGAGCCGTTGTCCTGGAAGATCGGCTTCGGCATGAACGTGACGGTCTTGCCGGCCGCCCA
>JBOGVC010000142.1:0-4782 GCA_050695275.1 Actinomycetota bacterium
CGTCTCGATCGTCCTCCCCCCGCGGTCCGCGCCGGCGGCGCCGAGCTCGATGCTCGTGTACGCCGAGGGACTCGACTATCTGAAGGTCGGCGAGCGACGGGATCGGGTCGGCCCCCAGCCGTTCGGACCTCTGGACCCGGGCGCGCAGCAGATCGTCCTCGACGGGAGCGGGGTCGCCTACTACGAGCCCGCGGGAGAGGGATTCGGTCGCCGGCTCGCGATCCATGGCGAGGGTGCCGACGTCTTCCTCGAGACGAACCTCCCTCGCGGGCGGTTGCTGGAGATCGCGTCCTCCCTCCCGCTCGTCGGCCGTCCGCTCCCTCCGGATCGGCTCGATCGAGGGTCCGCCGGCGTGCACGTCGAGCGGATCGACGTGGCCGAAGGGCTCGCCGCCGCAGGCCTGCCCGTATCGCTGGACCAGAGCCTCCCGGGCGGCTACGTCGTCGCGAGCGCCGAGCGCTCCACCGTGGGATCCGTGCCGGAAGGCGTCACGCTCCACCTCCGCCAGATCGAGACCGATGCGGCGGGCGAACCGTTGACCCTGCACGTCGAGACCGACACCGGGCTGCCGCTGTCCTCGTCGTCGGAACAGGGACTGATCTCGTTCGCGGGGCTCGAAGCCCGATGGACCCCGAGCCGCTCGGAGCTCGAATGGGTCGACGGCGGCGTCTATCACTCGCTCCAGGGAGTGATGGATCTCCGATCGATGATCGAGATCGCCCGCGCGATCGCCGCGGTGACGACGGGGGGCACATGAGACGCGGCCTGCGCTACGGTGCCGGCGGCCTCGCCGGGGTCGTCCTCGGTGTGGTGCTCACCCTCGCGATCCAAGCGCGGTCGCTCCCGCCCGCGCCCGAGGAGCCGGCCGGGCCGTCGCTGCTCCTCACGCGACCGGCGCCGCCGGAGACGTTCCTCGCCTGGGTGCCACGCGGACTCCCCGACGGGTTCGCCGCGCGGGTGGCTCGACGACCCGAGATCGGGAGGCTCACCGTCGTCGCCGAGGACAACGTGTGGCTCGGCCGCACGTGGAGCGCGGCCGGCGAGCTCGTCGACCGGCCGGTCCGTCCGTACCGGATCCCGCTCGACGTCGCCGCCGTCGACCCGGAGACGTTCGCACCGTTCCTCCCTCCGGCGGACCAAGCGACGCTCGTGGCGATCGACAACGGCGAGGGCATCCTCGGATCGACCTCCGCCTCGGTCCGCCGGCTGGGGCCCGGCGCCGTGCTGGAGCTCGGAGGAGGGAGGCGGATCCGGATCGCGGCGGTCCTGCCCGACGAGCTGGTGGGTGCGTCGGAGCTCCTCGTGTCGAAAGCGACGGGTCGACGGATCGGGGTCACGCGCGATCGCTACCTCCTCGTCCGCCCGGACGCAGGCGGATCGATCACGTCCGGATCACTCCGGCGCACGATCCAGCCGCTCCTGCCCCGGAACCTGGGTGTCTTCCGACGCGTCCAGGTCCGCGCGCCGGGCGAGACGCCCTACTTCCGGGCGGGCGATGCGGTCCTGCCCCCCGTCCTGCTGAAGGCGCTCTTCGGCGAGTTCGCGGCGCGTCCGGCGGCGGGGCAGCCCGGCTCGCTCGAGGTCGACCCGGCATGGATGAGGACGCACCTCGTGACGACCCGGATCCCCGTGCTCGGACAGACGCAGTGCCACAGAGGGATCGTCCCCCAGCTCCGAGGGGCGATGGAGGAGCTCCGAGACGCGAACCTGGGGCATCTGATCAGGTCCTTCCACGGCTGCTTCGTCCCGCGCTTCATCAGCCGCGACCCCACGGCGCTCCTGTCCCATCACTCATGGGGCGTGGCCTTCGACGTGAACCTCGTGGGCAACTATTACGGCCAACGCCCTCACCAGGACCCGCGGCTCGTCTGCACGCTCGCCCGCTGGGGATTCCTGTGGGGCGGGACGTTCGTGGTGCCCGACGGCAACCACTTCGAGTACCGGCGGTCGCCGAAGCGTGGGGCCGATCCCGGGGTCAGCCTTCCGCGAGGAGCGTGCTGAGGCGGTCGGTAGGCGAGAGCACATCGGGGTCGACCCGGCAGTCGATCACCGCGGGCCGGCCGCAGGTCCTCGCCTCGGTCAGCGCAGCGGTGAGGTCGTCACGGCCGGCGACGGACCACGCCTCGGCGCCGTACCCCCGAGCCACCGCGGCGATGTCCACGTCGCCGATGTCGACCCCCGCCGTGCGCCCGAAGGCGCGCGCCTGGTGCAGCGCGATCGTGCCGTAGAGGCCGTTGCGGAACACGACGGTCGTGAACGGCACGTCGTGCCGGACCGCCGTCTCCAGCTCCTGGCCCGTCATCAGGAATCCGCCGTCGCCGGCCAGGACGACGACCTCGCTCGACGGATCGGCGAGCTTGGCCCCGATGCCACCTGGGACGCCGTACCCCATGGCGCCGCTGGTCGGTCCGACCTGGGTGCGCGGATGCGAGAACCGCCAGTACCGGTGGGCGAAGATCGAGAAGTTCCCCGCGTCGTTCACGAGGACGACCGTGGGCGGGAACACCTCCACGAGCGCCTCGATCACGGCCGCCGGGTGCAGCGGGCCGTCGCCCATCCCAGAGGGAAGGGTGCTCGCCGAGAGGAACGCCCCGTGCGCGGCGGTCCAGTCGCGGTCGGGTGGCGCGCCCGGAGCGTGGTCGAGGATCGCGGTCAACGCCTCGCGCGCGTCCGCGACCAGACCGACCTCCACCGGCACCACCGCGCCGACGCTGTTCGGCTCCACGTCGATCTGGATCACCCGCTGATCGGCCTTCGGCAGCCGATAGCCCTGGGTCGTGATCTCGCTGAGCCGACAGCCGACGACGAACACGACGTCGGCGTCCTCCAGGGCACGCAGCGTCTCCGGCGGCGTGGTGAGGACGAGCGGGCCGCAGTAGTTCGGATGGTCGTTGGGGAAGACGTCCTGGCGGCGGAAGCTCGCGTAGACGCCGAGGCCGAACCGTTCCGCGGCCGCGACGAGCGCGTCACGGGCGTCCCGGCCTCCGCCGCCCACGATCATCACGGGCGCGTCCGCCTCTCGGAGGACCGCGGCGATCCGCTCGCTGGTCCCCTCGCTCGGCGTGGGTCTGCCCCGATCGGCCACGCCGGGGAGATGGCCCTGCTCCGGGCCCGGGTCGCCGTCGAAGAGATCCGCCGGGACGGCGACCATCACCGGACCCGGCCGCCCGCTCGTCGCGACGTGGATCGCGCGCCCGACCAGCTCCGGGAGCCGTTCGCTGGAGGGCGCCGTGACGGCCCATTTCGTGATCTCCCGATAGAAGGACGGGAGGTCGACCTCCTGGAAGGCCTCTCGCCCGAGGAACGCCGACTCCACCTGTCCCAGGATCACGACCATCGGCGTCGAGTCCTGATAGGCCGTATGCACACCGATCGAGAGGTTCGCGGCGCCGACGCCCCTCGTCGCCATCGCGAGCGCCGGCCGCCCGGTGACCTTGGCGTCGGCGTCCGCCATGAACGCTGCGCCGGACTCGTGCCGCGTGGAGATCAGCGCGATGTCCGGGTGGCGGTCGCAGGCATCGAGCAGCGGGAGGAAGCTCTCCCCCGGGACCGTGTAGGCGCGGCGGACGCCCGCCGCGGCGAGCTGCGCAACGATCCGCTCCGATACGGTCACGCGTCCCGCCTCCCAGGTCGAAGACGGGAGGATACGCCGTCGGCGGATGCGGACGGGATGTCCCGGCGGAGCTACTCCGTGATCGCCTCGCCCGCGGGGGACACCACGTACCAGACGTCGCCGACGTCCTGTCCGTTGATGTCGTCGGGCGTCTCGTCGGCCGCGAAGTAGTACAGCGGGTGACCGTCGAGCGTCACCTGGACGCTGCCGTCCTCACGCTCCGTGGTCCCGAGCAGCGAGGCGTCGATACCGTCGCCGGCCGCAGGATCACCCTCCACCGTGAGCGGAGGCCAGCTGTCCTCGCACTCGTCGTAGCAGGTGCTGTCGCTGCCCGTGTCGGCGAGGAACACGTAGAGCGTGCGCCCCTCGGCATCGACGACGATCTCCCCGAAGTCGGAATCCTCGACGGCGACCGTCGCCTCGGCGGGCTCCTCGGACGGCGACGACTCCGTGGGTGACGACCCGCCCTCGGGCTCGACGTCCTCCGAGCACGCGCCCATCACGAGCGGGACGAGCGCCGCCACCGCGAGCACCTTGATCCGGCCAGACACCATCCGAGCCTCCTTCGTCGTCGTTGGGAGGGTCTACGGGTGGGCGGGAGCCCCGGTTCGCTCGAGGGGCACTCCGGCCCGGGATGGGACCTAGCCGGCGCGCCGCCCACCCTTGGGCTTGCGCCGCGACTTGGCCTCCTCGACGCTCCGCTTGAGCGCCTCGAGGAGCTCGCCCACGCGCGCATCGGGCGGCGGCCCGTCGGCCGGTTCCTCGACGTGCTCGGGCGTGCGCTCGGCGATCATCCGCAGGAGCTCCTCCCGGTACTCGTCGGCGAAGACGGAGGGGTCCCACTCCATCGCGAGCGCTTCGACGAGCAGCTTCGACACATCGACCTCGCGATCCGTCACATCGGCACGTGTCACATCGCCCACGAGCGGCCCGGCATCGCGCACCTCGTCACCGAAGTAGAGGGTCTCGAGGGCGAGCGCGTCCTCCATCGGCCGGAGCGCGACGAGGTGCGGCTTCGTGCGGAGGACGAAGCGGCCGATGCCCACGCGCCCGGTCTCCTTCAGCGTCCGCAGCAGCAGGCCGTAGGACTTCTCCGCGCCGCGCCCGGGCGCCACGTAGTAGGCCTTCTCGAAGTACACGGGGTCGATGTCCTCCAGCCGGACGAAGTG